>CALLVF010000022.1 GCA_938010745.1 uncultured Patescibacteria group bacterium
TGGGCTTTTTCCAATTCATCAAAAAGAATAACTGAATATGGTTTTCTTCTAACGGCTTCTGTTAATTGCCCCCCCTCCTCATAACCGATATATCCTGGAGGAGCACCAATTAAACGAGCTATTGTATGGGCTTCTTGATATTCACTCATATCAAATCTTAAAATTGCTTTTTCATCATTAAAAAGAAATTCAGCTAAGGCTTTGGCGGTTTCAGTTTTTCCCACCCCTGTTGGTCCTAAAAACAAGAAAGAACCAATTGGTTTATCTTCATCAGAAAGGCCAGATCGTGATCTTCTTATTGCATTGGCAATTTTTTCTAAAGCCTGATCTTGGCCAACAACTCGTTTTTGCAGCTCCTTTTCAAGATGAGCTAATTTTTCTGACTCGCTTTTTAAAAGTTTTGTTGCTGGAATTCCGGTCCAACGAGAGACAATTTTAGCAATATCTTCATCGTTTACCTGTTCTTTAAGCAGCCTTTCTTCAATTTTTATCAGACTCCATTTTTTTTCTTCCTCTTTTAATTTTTTTTCAATAGAAGGAATTTCTCCATATTTGATTTGTGCCGCTTTATCAAGAAGAACTTCTCTTTCAGCTTTTTCCAACTCAACTTTTAAACTGTCAAGTTTTAGTCTTAACTTTTGTAAATTTTCAACAATCTTTTTTTGTTCTTCCCATTTTGTTTTAAGTTGATCAAACTTTTTTTGAAGTCGATTTTTTTCCTCCTCTATAGTTTTTTTTCTTACTTCCAAGCCTTTTTCTTTTTTTAAAGCTTGCAGTTCAATTTCTAGTTGTAAAATTTTTCTTTTTATCTGATCAAGCTCTGTCGGCATTGAGTCAATCTCAATTCTTGAGGCAGCGGCCGCTTCATCGACTAGATCAATAGCTTTATCAGGCAAGAATCTGTCAGTGATGTAACGGGTGGAAAGGTTAACAGCAGCAATTAAGGCATCATCAGAGATCTTTATCCCATGGTGAAGCTCATACTTTTCTTTTATTCCACGAAGAATAGTTAAGGTATCCTCCGGTGTTGGCTCATCAACAAAAATAGGTTGAAATCGACGCTCAAATGCGGCATCTTTTTCAATGTATTGACGATATTCTTTAACAGTTGTTGCCCCTATTGTTCGAAGTTCCCCTCGAGCTAAAGCTGGTTTTAACATATTGGAAGCATCAACCGCTCCCTCAGCGGCTCCAGCGCCAATTAAAGTGTGAAGCTCGTCAATAAAAAGAATATATTTATTATCTGCCTTTTTTATTTCCTCAAGAAGTTTTTTAAGTCTTTGTTCAAACTGACCGCGGAAAGAGGCACCAGCCAAAATGCCTGCTAAATCTAAGACTAAAATTTCTTTGTATTTTAAAGTTTCCGGCACATCACCTGAGGCAATTCGCTGAGCCAATCCTTCAACAATGGCTGTTTTACCTACCCCTGGATCGCCTAAAAGAACAGGATTATTTTTTGTGCGTCGGGACAAAATTTGCATAATTCTTCTTATCTCTTCATCTCTTCCAATAATTGGATCAATTTTCCCTTCTTTTGCCTTTTTGGTCAGGTTAATAGTATATTTTTCCAAAACATTTTGTTGATCATTAGGTGGATAATAATTAATATCTGTCATACAAAAACATTATAACATAATTAGCAAAGTTGTCAATAGAGTGCTAGTCTATTTAACTGGATCAAAACCGCCTTTTGTCCAAGGATGACAGCGCAAAATTCGTTTTAAGCCTAAAAATAATCCTTTTAAGCTGCCATATTTTTCAACGGCTTGATAAGTATACTCTGAACAGGTTGGAGTAAAGCGGCAAACTCGATCAGATAAAAAAAATATTCGAAAGATATAGTTATGGAAAAAAGAAGTATTTTGATAAAAACGAATTAATGATAAGATAATTTTTTTCATTAGACAAATTTAAGATTGTGAATAATTTTAAAGGGTTTTTTGTTTTCAGTAAGAAGAGGATAATTAAAATGGAGAGCAGTGGTAGCAATAATAAGATCACTAGAATCAATTTTTTTATAAAGTTTGTATTCCCGATTTATTCGAGCTGCTTCTTTGGTAATTTCTCGTGTTACTTCAAAAACCTTCAAATTAACAAAAAATAGTTCAGTGGTTTCGTAGATTGTTGGGTCAAGTAAATAACTTCCTGAATAATATTCAAAAATAGTTATTGCTGATATTCCTATTTGAAGTTTGTTTTGCGATTGGAGACTAAGGTATTTGAATAGTTTTTTAGATCGAGAGCGAGCATAATTGATAAGAACATCAGTGTCAACAATTATTAGCGATTTTTTCATAATCTATTAGGATCATTGGCTTTTTTTCGCGGATAATAACTTTTTTACCTTCCCTGATAAGGGAAGATTCCTTTTTACCCTTTAAATAGCCAAAACTTTTTTTTATAACCTTATCTATATTTTCAATAATTACTTTATCACCAGGTAATATTTTTGCCACCAGTTTTTTATTTTTTTTTACCCAAACCTCTTTTCTTTCGGTATTCACCCAATTTAATATCTCAAACCAATTGTTTCTTGCCTGCGTCGCCCATACAATTTTTATGTTTCCCATATATGTACATTTTAGAGATTTAAGTTTTTTTGTCAAAATATTGTATTAATTGGTTTGCTAGTTAACCCCAATTTTGTAAAATTTATAAAATTACAACATTTTAAATATGCTTTAATTATTTAAAAATAAGGTAATTGCACCTAAGATTTAATAATTTGTAATAACTTTGTCTTAATATCACGCTCTTTTATATTATTAAATCTCCATTCAATTTCTTTTAGGTACAAATAAAAGTTTTTCTTTGAGATTCCATTATACTTAACAAGAA
>CALLVF010000023.1 GCA_938010745.1 uncultured Patescibacteria group bacterium
TTTTAACTGCGAACTCTAAGATAGTTGTAACAATTTTAGCAATTGGCGCCTCATAAATTGCCTTTTCTTCATGCCTGTTTTCTTCATTATCTTTTTTTATTTCTTTTAGCGCCTCTTTTACTTCTGGTGATAAGCCTTTTAAGTAAAAAAAATCAATATTCTTTTTAATTTCTTCCTCATCAGCAAGCGTCAAAACAATTTTCTTCCCTGTCTTTTTTTCGAGAAAATCAATAATTATCGTATTAAATGGCTCAGTTGTTCCCAGATATATTGTTTGCTTTTTATCGTCATATTTGTAAGGGATAACTAAAAATTTCCTCGCAATTGCCTCTGGTATAAAACTTAAAGCTTGAGAGTCAATAGGAACTTTTGATAAGTCAACATAGTCAATATCATTAATTTCTGCTATTGATTTTAAAACTACACGCTTATCTATGTTTATAAATTTTATCAAGTATTCATCAATAGGAAGATTTTTTTTTAAACTGTCAACTTCATAAAGCATTGCCTTTTCTGGGTCTAGAATACCATTTTTTACAAGTTGGTTTAATAATTGTTTTGGAGCTACTCTCATAATTTTAACTATAGAAACAATTTTGGTAAAATGCAAGAAGGAAATATGACACCTCTTATACTGGTTTCACAAAGTAAAAAAGAAATTAATCAATTTATTGAAAAAAAGATAAAAAAAAATGATGCAATACTGATAAGAATAAAAAGGCAAAAAAGCGAATATTCAATTGATGAAATCAGAGAAGTCAACCGTGAAGCTCATATTTATCATCAAAAATTAAGAATATATTACTTTGAAGACTTTCACCTTTCCTCCCTTCCAGCACAAAATGCATTCTTAAAACTTTTAGAAGAACCTCCAGTTAATGTCCAGTTTATTTTATCAGTTTCCAACACCTACTACCTTTTACCAACAATTACCTCTCGTGCAAAATTAATTAAGATTGATAAAAAAACCATAAATGATGTGCAAAATCATTTAACTGAGAAAATCGAAAAGATTGTTAATCAAAAAACAAAAAAAATACCTTTTTCTTACTTTAATATAAACAGAAAAGAAGATGCGATTACTTTTTTGGAAAGTCTAATTTTCTTTTTTAAAAAAAGGCTAGTTAATGATAAAAACTCTTCAATAATCATTAAAGAAATTATTAAAATAGGCCATTTTATTGAAAAAAATAACATTAACATCCAATTAGCTATTGACCATATCGTAATTTTTATTTATAAGTGTTATAATGATATTAAACAATGAAAAAAGCATTCACCTTAATTGAGCTTCTAGTGGTTATTGCAATTATTGGTGGATTATCGGCTCTTCTTTTACCCAATTACATGGGAGCCCGAGAAAGAGCTCGTGACGCACAAAGAAAAAATGATTTAAAACAAATTCAAAAAGCATTGGAAATGTACAGACAAGATCAAAACCCTCCATCCTATCCCTCCTCCTTACCTGCTGTAAACAGTTGTTGGTCTTCAGGAAGCAATTGCTCAGGAAATATTTATATGAACAAATTTCCAGGCGACCCCAACAGAAATCCAAATAACTACTTTTACCTACCAAACAATGGTAATTTAACATACATACTTTGTACATGTTTAGAAAATAAAGCTGACCCAGAAGCTCAAAATGGAAATTGTCATGATAGCGCTTATACTTGTCCTACCAGTAAAAGATACGTTATAACCCAACCTTAATTTATGAAAAAAATCTCATTTTCAAACTTAAAATTCCAAATTTACAAAGGCTTTACCCTTCTTGAAATGTTGGTTGTGATTGGCATCATCGCTATCTTGATAGGTATGGGAACAGTCTCTTACTCAACAACTCAAAGAAAGGCAAGGGATGCAAAAAGAAAATCTGATTTAAAGACAATACAAAATAGTTTAGAGCAATATTACTCTGTCTGCGCTTATCAGTACCCCCTAAATTATGGATTTTTAACTACAGGTAGTTTATTATGCGACACGCAAACTATACTTTCTTCCGCTCCAAAAGATCCTCTTGGTCAACCTTATCAATGTGTTGGCACTTGCAACACTAGTGGTTATACAATTTGTTCACCACAAGTAAATGGCACCTCAAGACTAGAAACTCAAAATTGCACCTCAGGTAGTGAATGCTGCATAACTAACCAGCAATAAAGTTATGCAAAATTTAAAATATCTATGAAAAATCTAAAAAAGAAATCAAAAACTTCAAAAAATTTTTTTAATTGTAAAATTACTTTTTTAAAAAGCTTTACACTAATTGAAATTCTAGTTGTTTCAACAATTATTGGTTTGCTGGCTGCTGCCGGTATTGTTTCTTACGCTCAATTTTCCAAAGAGGCTCGTGATGCTAAAAGAAAAGCTGATTTAGAACAAATAAGGGCGGCTTTGGAAATGTACAGAAGTAATAATAATCAGTATGCAGATTTTACTGGTAATTGTTCGTCATATACGGCATTGACTGGATCAACTAAATATCTTCAGTCGATGCCTACCGATCCAAAAGCCACTAGTGGTTTATTTTATTACTGCAATATTTCAGCTAATGATTATACTTTGGGAGCTTACCTTGAAACAGGTTCAACTAATGTATGTGTTGCTGGTCAATGTGGAAACTACTGTAATTACTGCCTTGGACCCTATGGACAAAAGTAATTTTCAATTTTCAATATTCAATTTTCAATTAAAAAAAGCTTACACTCTTATCGAGCTTCTTATTACTATAAGCATTATCATTATCTTCAGTGGCATTTCCATTGCCTATTACAATAACTTTACTGAAGAAAAAAAATTAGAGAATGAAACCCAAAAATTAGTTGATGTTTTGGATTTGGCAAAAAAAAAGGCGGCTGGCGCTGAAGACTCTTCACTGTGCCCAAACTCTGGAGGACCTTTTGGCTCCCAGTATGGTTATACTGGTTATAGAGTAAATATTTTTTCTAACTCATACTCATTATCCCGCTGTTGCACAACAGCAACTTCAAACTCTTGTGCTCAACCTCAATTGATTAATACCTATAATAACATTCCCTCAAACATTACTTTTACCTCATCTCAATCTAACATCCAATTTAAACAATTGACAAGTGTAATAAATTCATCAACGTTAATCACTATAACAGTAAGAAATACTAATTTAAACAAGTGTCGCCAAATTACCATCTCTCCATCTGGTGTAATCGAAACAACTACTAATTCTACTGGTTGTTAACACCTAATATGTACAGAATATTAATTAATTCCTAATTTATAAACTGTTATAATGAGAATAAGAAACTATGACTATTTACTGATTTATTATTAAACTTTCCGACTTTCAAACTTTTTAAACTTTTTCTAATTTCTTATTACTCATGTCAAATATCAAATGATAAATGTCAAATAACAAATAACGAATTTCTATTTACTATTTACTACTTGTCATTTACTATTTTCTATTTATTACTATCAATCTTTTCTTGTTTATTTTAATAATGATTAAAGTTGGAGTATTTATTGATAAATTTAGCTTGTTGGTTATATAATCAAATTAATGTGCAAAAAAAATTCTCAAAGTTTCTCGCTTGTTGAGGTTTTAGTTTTTATCTCAATTTTAAGTCTTTTTTTTGTTTTTGCAACCTCCATCACTATTGCCTCGCTACGGAACATGAAAATTAGTGAACACAAAATTCTAGCAACAAGATATGCAGAGGAGTTATTGGAGTGGGTTAGGGGACAAAAAGAGACTGATTGGAATAATTTTGTTAACAACTATAGTAATAATACTTATTGTTTTCCTTTTTCACCCATTAATACCTGGCCACCTTCGGGAAGTTGCGTAAGTTATAATGGACTTAACCCTCCAATTTATAAACGTGAATTAACGTTATCAACTAGCAATAATGGCTTTCAAGTTAATGTCTTCATTAACGTCTCATGGCAAGAACTAGGTAATACTTATACTGTACCAATTAACACTGTATTTAGCATGTGGGAATAATAAAAAGTACTATGAATCAAATATCAAAAATTAAAAATATTGAATCATTCACCTTTCTAGAAATGTTAGTAGTAATTGGTGTTATTGGCTTTACTTTACCAGTTTTATTTGCTATTATTTTTGCCATTCTTCAGCAGCAAACAAAAAGCTATCGATTGTCTCAAGTAAAAAGAGAAGGTGATTATGCTTTAAATATCATAGAAAACATCATAAGAAATAGTGCTCGAAGTATCCATAATAATCAACCACCCAATGATGAAAACAAAGTCTGTATTACCAATGGATCAAACTCAGACGCGCCTCTTTATTTCCAAGATAAAAATACCTTGGGCACTTGGTCACGATTTTACCTAAATGGAGACAAAATTGCTTCTCAATCATCTAATCCTCCAGGTGTCAATACTGATCTTACCTCCAGCAAAGTTAAAGTTACCACTTTTTCAATTTCATGTCAAGGCAAAGGGTTACATTCTTCTCCTATAGTCAATATTAGCTTTACTATCCAATACAATACAGCCTCAACTAGACCTGAGGAAACTGCACTTTTAAATTACCAAACAAAAGTTAAACTAAGAAGCTATTGACTTAAAAATTTTAAAAACATTATAATCCCAATATGGCAGACTCATTTTTCTCACTTGATATAGGAGAAAGTTTTATTAAATTAGCTGATGTCAAAAAAATAAATGATCAATTGGAAGTTTATTCTTTGGGATTTACACCCACAAATCCTGGATTTTATCAAACTGAAATTGAAAAAGCCATTCAAAATCAAGCTGATGAAATTAATAAATTAATTATTAGTAATAAGATTACTAAAAAAAACGTTGCCATCGTCATTCCTGACTCATACACCTTCAGCCAAATAGTAACAATGCCACAACTTAATGAAAAAGAGTTAATATCAGCAATAAAGTATCAAGCAGATCAATTTATCCCTATGCCTGTTGAAGAAACTAATATTGATATTGAAATTTTAGAAGAAAACAATGATGAAAAAAAAATAACTGTTTTGATGGTAGCTGCCTCAAAAAAAATAATTGAAAAAATACAAACCCTAGCAGAATTGGCAGGACTTGTACCTGAATCAATAGAAAATGAGTTAAGTAGCGTGGGAAGATTTTTTAGTGAATTTAAGAATTTAATTAATTTAAAACCTCAAGATAAAATTTTGATCATAAATTTAGCTGGTAACTCAACGAGTTTTTATTTCTATGACGCAGAACATTCTATAATAAGAGAAACTCATAATTTTAGCTTTGGTTATGGATTGTTTATAAGAGAAATTCAAATTAACACTAACTTTGATGCTAAAAAAGCTGCCGAAATACTTAAAACTTATGATCCTAAGCAGCAGTCAAGTTATGAAATCACTCCAATTATTACGCCAGGATTGAAAGAATTTCTAGGAGAAATTAAAAGATTTACTAGTTTGATCGTTCAAAAATACAACTCTTCGATTAATAGAATTTATTTTTCTGGTGAAGCGTCACAGTTTCCAGGCATAATCTACTTAGTCGAAAAAATGCTTGCTTTAGAATCAAAAGAACTTAACCCATACCCGCTGTGTAAATCAAACCCGATAACTCTTTCTCATAAAAATATTTTATCAATGTTTATATCATCAATAGGAGCTAATTTAAGGTAAAACTATGAAGAAAACGAAAATCAATCTACTTATTAATCGAGAAAATTATCGCCATCTATTAAATATCTTCTATCGTTTACGTATTTTGTCAATACTTATAACAATTATTTTTTCCTTTTTCTTACTGACGATTTTTACACTCTTAGCAAAACAAAAAAAAACAGTTAACGACTTGCTAAAGCAAAAAAAATTTTTGCTTGAGTCTTTAAAAAGTAAAGAAAATATTGAAGGTAAAATAATTTTTTTGAAAAAAAAATACGCCGCACTAAGAGAATTTATCAAAGATGACGCTTACTTTCTTCCCTACTATAATTTATTAAACAACGCTCTTTCAGAAAGTACCCAGTCATCTCAGTTAAAATTATTTAAAGTAAACAAAAATCGAGAGTTTGACTTTACAGTCGCTTTTAGTGATTTTTCAGAATTTGTAAACTTTTTCAAGTTAGTTGAATCAGAAAATTTCTTGAAGAATTTCGAGAATATAATTCTTAAAAGCTTTACAATAAACACTGAACAATATAAAGAAGAAAAAGAAGAAAG
>CALLVF010000024.1 GCA_938010745.1 uncultured Patescibacteria group bacterium
ATTTATTAGAAATTACCAATTTAGCTCAACTTGATAAATTCGATAAAAATCTTGAAAACCAAAAACAACTTTTATCTCAATCTCTAGAAAATCAAAAAAAAATATTCCAAAGGCTAAAAGAGATTTCTCAAAAAAAAAGACAATCTTTTTCTCAATCAGATAATTTATTAAATCAAACAAATGAAGTAAGTCTAAAAAACAATGAATTAATAGAAAGATATAAAAGACATTTGACAGAATCATTAAATTACTTAGATTATGCTGACTGTAAAAAAAGCTTAATTAAATATTTTCCTAGAAAAATGTTAGAAATGCTCAATTTTTATCGGAATTTATTTTTTACACCAACGCCAGAAACTTATCGTCTAGCAGAGGTTTTCTGGCCATCAAGACTTAACAGAAAAATTGACCTTTCTCGCTTTCCTCCACTAATTAGTAAACTTACAGATAGATTTTTCAAAGCCAACTATGACGATGATCTTCTAAAAGAACCGGGTGGATTTTGGTTAGAAAAAAATATAAATATTCCCGAGCTTTCTATTCTATTATTGAATGAATCAAAAACTAGTAAGCAAAAGGCTGTTGGATCCATTGTTGAATCATTAACCTCTTTAATAACTTCTTTGCCTTACTTTAAAAACCAATCAGTTATAAACATTAATGTTAATTTTGATGACCATCATATTTACAAGTTAAAAATTAATACAGAAAATCCTCAATCAATACATGATCAAATTAAAACACAATTTAATTCAAACTTTCAACCAGTTAATATACCGCAAGACAAAATTCAATTATTTAATATTAGAAAAGAAGCATATGAAAATCTAAATTTTAAAAGTAAGTCAAAAATTTTTCAAGAATTATTTGGTCACAAAGAAAGAGTAAATTTTCTAGGGTTTTCTTTACCATTTTTTAAGAGCAATGTTGATGAATTATCAATAAGAATAAATACTAATCCAAAGAAAAATCCACCATCAAATCCTGCATCGCTTTTTATGGTTGGCAATCATCACTTACTGTTAAATCTTGACATTCACAACAATACGATAAAAATGTCTTGCAAATTTGCCCACCGTCATTTTGATGGAATTCCTGCAAAAAAATTTTTTAACACCCTAACTGAAAATTTAAAATCTAAATTTAATGCTGAAGAATTACCTCTTTACGCAACTGAAGAAAATTTTTATCAAGATTTTTTACCCGTGTTTGAGGCTAATGCAAGAGTTGTTTTATCAAATGTTCTAGCAGAGCCAAAAGGGAAATTCAATCCTACCCTAATCTACGCATTAGCTATAGCGATCAACAATGACATTAATTATTTTCATTTTTTAGTCAATGGACCTGATCTTTTTTCAAAAGACGGTCCATACAGCAATGTCCAACCAGCAGTAATTTCTTTATTACCAATAAAAAGCATCATTAAAAATTTAAAAGAAGGAGTAATATTGAACGATGAAGAAAAGAAAAAAATCTCTGAATGGCAGAATAAGACACTAGATGAAATTAGAAGAGCAAAAAATGGATTCTCGACTCCGGCTGTAATTGCTGCACCAACTGGATCAAAACAAAAAATATTATCAAAATTATCTGAAAAAATTTACCAAGCTATTGAAATTTTAACTCAATCTCAAGGAATGTTTTCTGGAATTCCTGATTTAAAACCAATAAAAATTCAAAGAACAGGCTTTTACACCGCCCAATCAGATAGCTATCATCTTGATATTAACTTAAATCAACCAAAACCATCAATTGGAGTTATTGGCTTCAATCAAAGCCAAGAACAAAAAGATTTTACCTTTGAAAGCGAGCTAGTTTTTACCATCAGAAAAAACCCATCTCAAGCACAAAAAGAATTAAAAGATTGGTTTGATAAAAATTTTGGAAATAATCAAAATCTTTTAAAAAAATTTGAGCATTTAGTTAAGAGTTGGGATCAATTAGTAAGAGGTAAAAATTCGATCGAAAAATATTTTTCCACCTTAAAAAACTTTCTCGATGATTTACCAGATGAAAAAAAAGCAGAAATTAGTTCTAAGGAAGAAATTCAAAGAAAATTAAATCAAATTTTATTTGAAAGCGCTCAAAATACTTTATCAAATTTTGAGCAAAACATTCAATTGGTTGAAAATTTACTATCCTATTCAAGTAAATAATGGACTCTTTAAATTTTTTTGTTAACTTTGATTCAAAAGTTACTTTATTTTTAAAAGAAATATTACCTCACAATGCCTTTTTTGATTCTACCTTTAAATTTTTTTCTCTTCAGGGAGCAACAATTTTTGTTTGGATTATAATTTTTGTTTTAGCCATAATTGTTGAGGAAAGAAAAAATCCGGGGATAAGCAGTCGGGATAAAAAATTTATTATTAGCTTTACTCTTTCACTTTTAATTACTTTTGTTTGTGTCAATCTAATTCTAAAAAAAATTATCCAACGACCGCGTCCTAAAATAATTTCAAATAATCTTAACCTATCAGCAAAAAACATCAATCAAATTGAATTTATTCCAAATAATCTTAACATGCTAAAACTGCTTTCAGTTAATCACTGTCCAACTGATTTTTCCTTTCCCTCGAGTCATGCGGCTTTATCTTTTGCCTCAGCTGGCATAATAGCCTACTTTGATAAAAAAAGATTGTGGTTTTATTATCTTGTTGCAATATTAATTTCCTACTCGAGAATTTATTTAGGCTGTCATTATTTTCTAGATATTTTTTTCGGTGCCATCTTAGGTTACCTGATAAGCAAAACCCTTCTAAAATAAATAACTTCTAATATTTAAAACTTAGAAAGCGCGATGTAAAAAATCCGCTCAATTGCTAAGTATAATTTTAATTTCTAATTTATAATATCCAATGTAAATATCAAACGAAAAATTACAAATAATAAACAACAAATTTCTATTTGCTTTTTATCACTCAACATTACCCATTTAATTAACAACTTCGATCATTCCCCTATACATTGCCATTCCGCAGGAAAAATTAATAAAACCCTCTTCTTTTGGTGTAAATTCGATAATATTTTCACCTGGTTGAATCGTTTTTTGAATTCCTAATTTTGGCACCACCAAGTAAGCTTGACATCCAAAAACATTAACCCCTTCTATCTTCCATTTAACCGGAATTCCTTTTTTTACTTTAAAATAATTAGGTTCATATCCTGATGAAACAACTTTCATTTCTATAAACTGACTACCATTATTTAAAGTCGCCAAATTTAATAAGCTTGGTTTTTTTCCCAAATTCAAAAAATCAAGATTATAAAAAGATAAAAAATTTAAAAAATACAGAAAACCAATAATAAAAACTAAGACTCCCATTGTTTTGATAAAATAACGATAAAAATCACTCTTTGTAAAACTTGTCAACCCGCCAATAAAAAGTAAAGCCGGTGTTGTCCCGGCTGCAAAAACAACCATTGTTAAAGCGCTTTGAATTGGTGATGCTTGTCTTAAAGCATAAACCTGAACTGCTTGGGTAAAACCACAAGGCAAAATGTAAGTTAATGCTCCTAAAAAAAACGGTGCTTTTCGCGGATACTTTAGCAACTTAAGTTCCAAATTCTCAAAAATTTTTTTATTTAAACTTGAAGGAATAATTGTTCCAATTGGCAAAATTTTAATCATATCAAGTCCCAAAAAAATCATAAAAATAGCGGCTAAAAGTGTCAAGAAAGGCCCAAAGTTTAAATTCGTAATCAATGTCTGACCCACTAATCCGGCTAAAAATCCAAAAAAACCATAGGAAATGATTCTGCCCAAATTAAAAAATAACGCTTTTGAAAAATTTTGATTTTGAGTTTGCGATTTATTTATTAAAGATAAATAAATGGCTCCAGAGGTAGCCATACAAGTTGAGGTTGAGGCAACAAGTCCAATAAAAAATATCGTCAAATAATTTAAATTACTAGCAAAGTCAAAAGAAGGAATTAAATTCAACTCTTTGACAATCAAATATAAAATAACAACTATTGAACCTATTGCCAAAGCTTCAAAAAATCTTTTTGAAAATGATTCTTCTTCAACTACTCTACCCTCAACAATTTGATAGCCAAACGGTTTTATCTTATTGTTTAAAAGAGTTTTATTTAAATAACCGATATAAAAAACCTCCACTTCTTGTTTTTTAAAATTTGACTTAACATCAACAATGTTTTTTTCTTCTTTAAATTTATCCTCCATCAAAATCTCACATGATGGACAGTGCATTCCTTTAATATAAAATGTAGTTTTTTTAATCTTTGACATATTAGGTTCTGTTATTTTAAGGACTTTCCTTAAACTTTTAATTTTTTTAATAAAAGAGAATTCATCACAACCGATACGCTTGACATTGCCATTGCCGCTGAAGCAAAAATAGGACTAATTTTTCCTGCCATTGCCAATGGAATTAAAATAATATTGTAAATAAAAGCCCAGAAAAGATTAAGCTTTATTGTCCTCATAGTTTTTTTTGAAAGATTAATGGCGGAAACAACCGAGTTTAAATTCTTATTGACCAAGGTAATTCCTGAGGCTTCAATTGCCACATCAGTCCCTGACCCCATAGCCACTCCCACATCAGCTGCTGCCAAAGCCGGAGCATCATTTATCCCATCGCCAACAAAAGCGACTTTATAACTTTTATTTTCCAATCTGGATTTAATCTCAGTTACTTTTTTCTCTTTATCTTGTGGTAGTACCTCAGCAAAAATGTTTTCTTTTTTTATCCCTAATTTTTTGCCAATTGCCTCAGCGGTTTTGTAATTATCACCAGTAATCATATAAACATCAATCCCCATTTTTTGCAAAAGAAAAACTGCTTCCTTAGCAGTTTCCTTGATTGTAGCAGCAACGGCAATTAAACCAACTAATTTATCATTTAAATAAACATAAACAACAGTTTTTCCTTGTTCTTCTAAGATTTCTCCTTCTTTAACTTTATCATTTTTACTTAAAAGTTTTCCCACATAAACTTTTTTATCATTAATTTTCCCTTCCACTCCTTTACCTGTTAAATTTTTAAACTTTATTACTTTAAGAACTTTCAAACTTTCTAACTTTGCTTTTTTCACAATCGCCTCAGCTATTGGATGTTCGGAATGTTTTTCAAGTGAAGCGGCTAATTTTAATATTGTTATTTGATGAGGCGAAAGCAATTTTTTCACTTTCGAGGGGACTGCGCCCTTCGCTAAGGGTGGAGTGAGACTCTCGTGTGATAAAAATTGCGTCGCCGAATCAATAGCTACTATGTCTATTAATTCTGGTTCTCCTTTTGTTAAAGTTCCTGTCTTATCAAAAACCATTGTTTTTATTTTATAAGCCTTTTCTAAACTTTCGGCGTCTTTGATCAAAATCCCCATTTCTGCCCCCTTACCAATCCCAACCATAATTGCTGTTGGTGTTGCCAATCCCATAGCACAAGGACAAGCAATAATTAATACCGCTATCGCATTAAGCATCGCCAAAGTAAATCCACCAAAAGGTAAAAGACACCAAACAAAAAAAGTGATAATCGCCAAAAAAATCACCACCGGCACAAAATATGAAGAAATAACATCAACTAGTCTTTGTATCGGCGCTTTACTTGCTTGAGCTTTCTCAACTAATTTAATAATCTGAGACAACATCGTATCAGCACCTACTTTTTCCGCTTTCATTAAAAAACTGCCTGTTTTATTTATCGTTGCCCCAATGACAAAATCACCCACCTTCTTATCAACCGGCATTGACTCGCCAGTCACCATTGATTCATCAACTACTGACTGGCCATCAATTATCACTCCATCAACCGGTATTTTTTCACCTGGCCTAACTCGGATAATATCACCAACAACAACCTCCTCAATTGGAATATCAATTTCTTTTCTCTCTCTTATTACTTTTGCCGTTTTTGCTTGAAGACCAATAAGTTTTTTAATTGCCTCAGATGTTTTAAATTTTGCTTTTGCCTCAAGGTATCTTCCCAAAAGAACCAAAGCAATAATAATTGAGGAAACATCAAAATAAGGCATTGATTCAATCCCTGCTGCTGAAAAAAATTTTGGATTAAAAACAACAGCGGTTGAATATCCATAAGCAACAGTTGTGCCAAGAGAGACTAACGTATCCATATTAGCCACCCGATTTTTTAAAGCAGGTATTGTCGCTTGATAAAATCCTAATCCTCCCCAAAACTGAACAATAGTTGCCAAAAAAAATTGGATATAAAAATTCTTTAAAAAACTTGGAGCAATATTTGTAATTCCCGGAAAACTTCCCCAAACAATAAGTAAACCCAGAAATAAACTGATATAAACTTTTCTTTTTAAAAATAAAAGTTCTTTAAGTTGCTCTTTCTTTTGTTCATCGAAATTAGTGTTATTTTCCGATCTAGGAAAAACCGCCTGGTAACCAACTGATTCAATTACTTTTGTTATCTGCTCATTGGTAATCTTATTTTCTGTCTCAAGTGTTGCTTGACTAGTGGCAAGATTAACTACTGCCTTTTTAACTCCCTTTATCTTTTTTAAAGCTTGTTCCGTAGTATAAACACAAGAGGCACAATGAAGACCCTTGATAATAAATGTCTTTTTTTCCATAATTTAAACTATTTAATCATCAATTTTCACATCTTTAACATGTCAGGTTTTTTAGATCTTCAAAAAGATCTAAAAAAAATAAATTTTCAAATATTTTTAATTTTATTCTATTTCTCTTCTTCTTCCTCCCTCAATCATACTCATAAATTTTTCCTTCCTCCTCGTCTGCAGTTTTTTTATGAGACCCATCACAAAATGGCTGATTTTTGGATAGACCACACATACAAATCCAAACTGACTTTTTTTGCGGTTTGATCTCATATGGCGCTTTAGCTTTTTTCAAAACTTTTCTTGCCATAATAATTTTTTAATAACTTTTAACTTTTAAATTTAAACTTTTAACTTCTAATCTTCTAAATAGCTAATAACAACTAACAAAAAAGTTCTTATTTTCTCTTAAACACCTCAATCACTTCTTTAACTTTTTCATCAACATTTTTATCGGTTATTATCGCCTTGCGAACACAAGTTTTTAAATGGTTTTCCAAAAGAATCTCATCAACTTTTTTTAAAGCGCTCTCTACAGCTTTTGTCTGTTGAATAATATCCAAACAATAAATCTCTTTTTCCACCATATCAATCACTTTTTCCAAATGCCCCTTGGCAATCTTTAGCCGATGTAATAAATTTTTCTTATAAGCTGAAAGCATTTTTATTGATTTTTGTAATTAGTAATTAGAAATTAGTAATTATAAATTAGAAATTTCCCTTAATCCTATCCTACCCCAGAGGATTCAATTTGTCAATACCAATAAAACCGGGGCGGTTGTACATGACTTAATATTTTGCTCCATAAAAATCTAAATTCATCATTTTGTAGTCTATAATCCGCTGCATTTGTTTGATAAATGATCATAATTAAAATTATGAAATTCAAAAATAATTTTAAACAAGGCATGTTCTTTCATCTGTTTAATAAAAGTATTGCTAATTTTGGGATTTTTAAATTTAATGAAAATAAAAAACGCCTTTTTCAAACTTTAAACTAATATAAAAGTATAAAGATAAAACCAAGTTTATCAGTTTTTTAAGAAATAATAATTACTCCCCTAACATTCTTCTGCCAAAACCATAGCTATTTTTAA
>CALLVF010000025.1 GCA_938010745.1 uncultured Patescibacteria group bacterium
AAAAGTCATCGAGGCAGCAAAAAATAAAAATCGCCAGGTTGAGATTGATAAAATTTTAGCTCTCGATGATAATCGTCGAAACCTAATCAAAAAAATTCAATTTCTTCGTGAGGAAAGAAATAAAATTAGCAAATTAAAACCCACTCCAGAAAATATCAAACGCGGCAAAGAAATTAAAGAAGAATTAAAAAAAATAGAAAACAAACTAACTAATATCACTCAATCGCTAAATACCCTATTATCATTTATTCCCAATGTTTCTTTAGATGAGGTCCCAGTTGGCAAAGATGCCACATTCAACAAAGAAGTTAAACGCTGGGGGAATCCGCCTAATTTTGATTTTTCACCAAAATCTCATATTGAATTGGGTGAAAATTTAGATATTATTGACTTTAAACGAGGAGCAAAAGTTTCAGGATTTAGAGGTTATTTTTTAAAAAATCAAGGAGCAATTCTCCATTTTGCCCTACTTTGGTATGTTTTTAATAAATTAATTAAAAAAGGTTATACACCAATTATTGCTCCAGCTGTGATTAAAGGTTTTACTCTTTTTGGCTCTGGCCAATTTCCTTGGGGAGAACAAGATGTTTATAAATTAAACGATGATGACGCTTATTTAGCCGGTACTGCCGAACAACCAGTTACTGCTTATTATTCTAACGAAACATTAAATGAAAAAGACTTGCCAAAAAAATTTATTGCCTTCTCTCCTTGTTTTAGAAAAGAAGCCGGCGCTTATGGAAAAGATACAAAAGGACTTTACCGGCTTCATGAGTTTTGGAAAGTAGAACAAGTGATAATTGCTGAAAACAACTTAGAAAAAGCAAGAATTTATCATGAGGAACTGCAAAGAAATAGCGAGGAGATTTTAGAAGAGTTAGAACTTCCCTATCGCCGGGTAATTTTATCAACTGGTGAAATGGGTGAGCCGCAAATTTTCAAATATGATACTGAGGTCTGGATGCCATCTCGAGGAGCTTATGGAGAAACAATGTCAAACTCCATTATGAGTGATTTTCAAACGCGAAGATTAAATATTAAATATCGAAAAAAAGATGGAAAAACCGAATATTGTTTTTCATTAAATAACACAGCAATTGCCTCACCAAGAATTTTGATTGCCATTTTGGAAAATTATCAGCAAAAAGATGGATCAGTTTTAATCCCTAAGATTATTCAACCACTTGTTGGTTTTGAAAAAATTTCTCACAAATAAAAATTAGATCTTACTTGAATACTCAACATAAAGTCTTTCTTGATCATCTCTTAACTTTTCTAACTGCCGCTCAACATTTCTTAAAGCTTGTTGAACATGTGGTTTCTTTGTAAAATCCAAAGCGCTATTTAGTTCTGACCAATGAGTGAGCAATTGTTTACGGCGAATATTAAGCGCTTTTCTTATCAACTGCCATTGAATATTTGCTGTTAAATTATGCCACTCGGGAAAGTTTTGCAAATAATTAGGGTCACATTCACCAAATTCAATTGCATCTTGTAATGTCAAATTATATTTTTTAGGTGATGGTTTTGAGGATATATTTTGTTCTTTCTCTTCAAACTCATTCATAAAAAAAATGATAACAATTAGATTTATAAAAATCAAATTAAGGTAGGGGAGTAGGAGTTTGATTAAATAATTGATCTCTACAAGAGGCAACTTTTTCTTCCCCGGCAATAAAATATTCGCGCCTACCAAAATAACAAATTTTCTCGACCACATTTTCGGGTTTTTCAAACCATTTATTATTTGAAGAATAATTTTTTAAAAGATAACTCATCATCCGGTTCCAAATTGGTGCAGCTCCTGTAATTCCTGATGCTAGATATTGATTCATCGGCGTCCCGTCATTATTACCTACCCAAACCGCCACTAAAAACTCAGGTGTATATCCAATGGTCCAATTGTCCTTCTTTTCATCAGTTGTACCAGTTTTAACAGCTACCTTGTATCCGGGAATTTCAAGAGAAGAATTAGGACCAAAAGCCCATTGCCTTGCAAAATTATCTGATAATATATCTGAGATAATAAAAGCAGTTGCTGGATTTATAACCTTATTTTTTGAAGTTGCAGATTTTTTTATTAATTTTCCTAGATGATCTTCAACCTTAATTATTGAATTAAGAGTTACTTTATACCCAGAATTTGCAAAAACACCATAAGCTGTTGCCATATCAATCATTGTAACCTCACCTCCACCTAAAGCAAGAGATAAGCCATAATTTGAACGATTACTCCAAGTGCTGATACCCATTTTTTGAGCATGATCAATAAAGTTATCAATTCCTAAATGATCTAAAACCTTAACTGCCGGTATATTATAAGAATTTGCCAAAGCAAATCTTAAAGGAATTTTCCCGCGAAATTTTCCATCATAATTAACTGGCTTGTAAGCTGGACCACCAGAACTAATAAAAGTTACAGGGGAATCATCAAGAATACTCGCAGCAGTAAATCCTTTTTCCAAGGCTAAGGAATACATGACTGGTTTAATTGCTGAACCAGGTTGCCGAAGAGCTGTTGTAACATTAAAAGCTCCAAATGGTTTTTTAAAATAATCAATTGATCCAACCATTGCTAAAATTTCCCCTGTTTTAGGTCGGGTTACTAAAATTGCCCCGTTAGTAACATTCAATGATAAAATTTTTTCCAACTCTTCTCTTAAAATCTTTTCAGCTTCTTCTTGAATAATCAAATCAAGCGTAGTCCAAACTCTAAAACCACCAGTCTCGACTTTAAAAAATCCATATAAATTTTCAAGCTGAGATTTTACGTAAAAAACAAAATGTGGAGCGAGAATTCTTGTCTTTAAAGGTTTAATATTAAGAGGTTTTAGTTTTGCCTCTTGATAAGTTTTATCATCAATGTAATTTTGTTGTCGCATAGCATTTAATACTTCATTACGTCTTTTCAAAGCAGCCACAGGATTACTGTATGGTGAGTAATAGGAAGGGGCTTGAGGAAGAGCCGCCAACAATGCCGCTTCCTCCAAATTTAAATTCCTTGCGCTTTTGCCAAAATAAGTTTTTGATGCCTCCTCAATACCGTATATTGATCCACCATAAGAAACTTGGTTAAGATACATTTCCAGTATTTGCTCCTTAGTAAAAATTCTCTCTGCCCATAATGCTAAAAATATCTCTTTAATTTTTCTTGTTAAACTGCGCTCTGGTGTTAAAAGAGCTGATTTAACTAGTTGTTGAGTAATAGTAGAGCCGCCTTGCAATTCTTTTTTAATAATGATCTCTTTAAATGCTCGAAAAATACCAGAAAAAATAGCAACACCTTTGTGTTTATAGAAATCCTTATCTTCAATAGCTATCGTTGCTTGCGAAATATAAGGAGGAAGATCTTTTAAAGAAATTACAGTTCTATTTTGATCACGATAAATTTCATAAAGAAGATTTCCATTTCTGTCTAAAATATGTGTAGATAGTGAAAAATTGATTTTACCTATATTAGCAGGTGAGGGTAAACTTTTTACAAAATAATAGCTCTGAATGAGAAAAACAATTATCAGAGTTAATAAAGAACCTAGTAGAAAATAACGTAGTTTAATAAAAAATGAATCAAGTTTTTTAGTGAATAATTTAAATAATGCAATAACAAAATTAACCCCTGGAAAAAAATTTTTATAGAATGTTATTTTAGGTAGTTTAATTAATTTAATCTTTATTCTAATTACCTTGTTTTTAATGAATCTTAGATAAAAGAGTATAAAAAAAATTTTTTTTGTGATTAACAATAATAAATTTTGAGTTACTTCACCTATAAAAATTATAAGATAAATTAAATTGTAAATAACCTTAAAAAAAATATCTAATATTAATGATAATAATAAAATTAATTCTCTAAATTTATATCTTTTCATGAAGCTAATTTTATCAAATGTTATAGGTTTTTCAATATAAGATTAACCTAACGCCACTGTGAAAGCTTTGCTTTAACTACCAATCTTTTCCAGTAAGTTCCAGGAGGAACACATGTTATCAAAGTTAAATAAGCGCCATCATTACGCTGTTCAAGGACTGAAATTTGGTCTGGATTAACAACAATCATATCAAACACTTGATATTCATACTCTACATCACCTGTGTTTATTAGAATAATATCACCACGCTCAAGTGAAGGCAGGTAAGTAAAAATTGTTTTGTAGTCTTTTGGGTTGTAAAGTTGAGGTAATGTTGAATGACCAAAAATTACAACATTTCCAATTTCACCAGGATTTGATTGAGGCAAGTAATGAATCAAGCTCTTCTCTAAATTCTCACCACCCACTATTACCTTGGCATTTTTAATGTTTAGTTTTGGAATAGAAAGGGCATATTCTTTTAGTGATATTTTATTTTGGATTAAGTTAACGTTAATTGTTGGAAACCATTGATTAATTTGATTAAAATCCCTTAAGTTATTTGAAAAAGCATTAAAAGTACCCAAAATTGAAGATGCTGTATTCAGAGAAGTATTTTTTTCAGAATATGGAATAGGAGTAACAGTGTCTTTATAAAAAAACCGCGAATAGATTTCAAAGAAAATAATTGGGTAAAAAGACCAAAACAAAAGAAAAGAACCAATAATTAAAGACAAGTATGAAAAATAATTGATAACTTTCTTTTTTAAAGAATAGTTTTGTTTAATGTAAAAATAAACTGCCATATAATTTAAAGGCTTGATACAGTTAAATTAATATTTTTTAATCTAAATGGAAAAAAATCTTTTAAAAAAGGGAGAGCCGATTCAATTTTAAAGTCATAATTATCTATTTGTAACTCTTTTTTTAAAGTCCCCTCTAATAAACTTTTATTTAAGCCAACAACCTTATTAAGAACTTCATTTTTATCTATTTTTTTTATTGCTTTAGCTCTTACTTTTAATTCAACATTAACTAAATCTTCCTGAGCTGACGCTGATGCAATTTGAAAACTCAATAAATTTTTACTTAAAGCATAACCATTTGGCACTAAAGAAACAACATTTGTAAAAATTTCTTTTTCTAAATCATTTCTAGATAAGAAATAATTAATTTTGTTGACCTTTGCTTTTAATGTAACTGTGGGTGACTCTTCCCCTACCTCTCCACTGACATTTACATCTACCAAATCAAACTTTGACAACTGTGGAAGCATGAGTCCATAAGTGTTTTCTTTTTGACTAAATTTTTTATCATTTTTTGCTTTTTCGATAATTAATATCTTGAGATCTTCAATGTCTTTTTGAGATATTGTTTGAATTTTACTTTTTGATCCGCCAGTAAAATCAGTAACTGCCTCAGCATATGTGGTTTCATCAATATTAAATCTTTTTCCTTTGGCAATATTGTATTCAGCCCCAATTTTTAAGGCAGTAACACTTGTTTTTATTTTTCCTGGATTAGTAGCGCTTGCTGCAGTCGAAACTTTTATTTCCTCATCAAAAGTAAATTTTAGTCCCTCTGTTTCAATCTCTTTTCCCTTTTCTATTAATTTTTCCCTTTTAAGATTAGTATTATATACTATTACTTCTCCATGCGCTTTTTCTCCTATTTCTCTTTCTCCAGTGGTATTTTTTGTATAACTAAACTCAGCTGAAATAGTAGCTACTCGATAAGGCATAAAAAGATTTAATTGTCTTTCAATCTTTAAAGATGGTACATAAAGAGTTAAACTTGCTGTGTGGAAAAAAATCTCACTTATCAGTAATCCTGAAATAATTAAAAGCAAAACAGCAAAAAACAAAAATTTTTGAGAAAAAATAAAATAAAGCTGTGAAAAATGCAATCTTTTTATTAATTTTAATACCATATCTTTCAATAAAAATTGTTTTTTTAGATTTATCGTCTCTTTTAGCTTCTCTTCTTGAATATCTTTTCCAATCATAAATCCCATAACCTCTTCTTGAGCAACTTTTTTTCTCTTATCATCATCATATGGCAAATTAGGTGGAAAATCTTTAATTTGTTTATCAAATATCTTAATTAAAGATCTAACCAATTCTTCTTCTTTTAAAACCTCAACTTTAGGTAATTGAAAGAAATATTCTTCACTCCACCTGTAAGTTAAAATTTGAGAAGATATATGATCTAAATCTTTTGAATTATAAATAATTATTCTTGATGGAAACAAAAATCTTCCCTTCAACTCATTAAAAATTAAATTTAAATCCTCGTTAATACTGTCACTTCTTGGAATTGTTTTTTTAAATGTTAATCTACCTCCTTTATAAATAAAAACCGATAAGTAAGCTGCATCAAGCTCAATAATAATTGCTGTTAATGGAGTTTGTTCTCTTTCTGATAAAAATGAACTAACTGCCTCAATACACTCAATATAACCTAAGGGTGAAAGACCTAAATTTTCAACTACTTCTTTTATTTTATTTAGATAAATTTTTTTTAATTCCTTACTCTTTTCATCAATAAAATAAGAATAAAGAAAAAAGATTGTTTTATTAATCTCTATATTTAGCTTTTTTTCTAATTCAAAAATAGCTTCATCTAAATCGTTTGTTAAATTATCCCAATTGTTTGTGTAAAAAAATTTTTTTTTCTCCAATAACTCTAATTTATTAGCTTTTTTACTTAAAATTAATACTAATCCATCTTTTTCTTTGAGAAACAATCCCAAATAAAGATCTTTTTTTGAATCTTTCTTGCTGAAAAAAGGAAATTTCATAAAAAATTATCAAGAATAACTTATAAATTTAAGATTAAAATGAAAACAAGGAAAATTTTTAAGGTAATTTGAACTTATTTAAAACCTGATCTACTCCCTGTTTAGCTGTCTTCAATGCTTCATTATAAGAAACTCCTTGTTTTGTTGCATTTATTGCATCCTCAATATATTTTATTATCTCATCATTTAATCCATTATCGTAAGTACGACCGATAACAGGAAAAGAAACATAATATTCACCCTGCTTTATAACCGCAGCTAAATATGGATGTTGAGATAAAAGTGGTGCCAAATCAACCCTTGAATAGGGTTCGCCAAAAAG
>CALLVF010000026.1 GCA_938010745.1 uncultured Patescibacteria group bacterium
GGAATCTTAACGGTCTTTTTTTCTCCTTTAATTATAATCTCTTTTTTTACACCATGAACAGCCTCATCAAAACTAAGTTCAATTTGGTAAACCTCCCTTCGTCTTTGTCTGTTTTTTCTTTGATAAAAAGGTGATTGAAAACCAAAAAATTGCTCAAAAATTTCAAATGGATCAGAAAAACCACTAAACTCAAAATCTTCAAAAGGGAATCCTGCTCCTCCTGTAGTGTATGTATAAGTAAAAGGACCCTCTTTGTAAGTGTAAGTTTGAGAAGAACTTCCTGGAAATCCTCCCGGTTTAAATGCGGCTTCTCCGTATTGATCATAAATCTCCCTTTTTTTTGGATCTGACAAGATCTCAAAAGCTTTATTGATTTCTTTAAATTTTTCAACTGCCTCAGGTGATTTATTTCGATCAGGATGCCATTTCAAAGCTTGTTTACGATACGCAGCTTTGATTTCATCAATATTTGCATTTTTTGATACTCCAAGAATTTCGTAGTAATCCATAAAATTTTTTATGATTAATATCTAAAAGTTTTAAAAAAATCCCAATGTCCAATTTCGCCAGTTATTTGGCCATTGGGACTAATTTATTTGTTAAGTAAGTGGATCAAAAAATATATTAATTAATCACCTCTCCCTCTTCCACATTTTTTTCATTATTACCATTTTTCTTTTTTTCTCCACCATCTTTACTTGCTTGTTTATTTGATTGTTCATACATCGTTTGTCCAATTTTTTGCAACGCTTGCGATAAAGCATTAATTTTATCTTCTAATTCCTCCTTTGTTCCTTTATCTAATATTTCTTTTAACTCCTTAATTTTGGCCTCTACCTCTTCTATCACTTCTTTAGAAACCTTATCACCAGCATCTTTTAACGATTTTTCAGCAACATAAATTATATTATCAGCCTTATTTCTTACCTCAATTCTTTCTCTCTCTTTCCTGTCTTCTTCTGCATACTTTTCAGCCTCCTCTTTCATTTTTTCAATTTCCTCTTTTTTCAATCCAGTAGATCCTGTAATCTTAATCGCCTGAGATTTTCCTGTTGCTTTATCCTTTGCAGTAACGGTTAAGATCCCATTGGCATCAATATCAAAAGTAACCTCAATTTGTGGCACCCCTCGTGGAGCCGGGGGGATACCATCAAGAATAAATCGACCTAGAGATTTATTATCTCGTGCTAAAGGTCTTTCACCTTGGAGTATATGAATCTCCACTTGGGTTTGATTATCAGCCGCTGTTGAAAAAATTTCTGATTTGGAAGTTGGAATAGTCGTATTTCTTGGGATTAAGGGAGTCATAACTCCACCTAACGTTTCCACTCCTAAAGTCAGTGGTGTAACATCAAGCAAAACCACATCTTTTGCCTCTCCACTTAATATACCCGCTTGGATCGATGCGCCAACAGCTACCACCTCATCAGGATTAACTGATCGATTTGGTTCTTTTCCAAAAAATTTCTTTACTTCCTCAACTATTTTTGGCATTCTTGTCATTCCACCAACTAAAATAACCTCATCTACTTCTTTTTCACTAATCTTGGCATCTTTTAAGCAATTTTTTACTGGCTCAAAAGTTTTTTCTATTAAGTGACTGACTAAAGACTCAAGTTTAGCCCTTGTTAGCTTTACCAATAAATGTAATGGTTGATTATCTTTGACAGTAATAAATGGTAAATTAACTTCGGTTTCTAAAGAAGAAGAAAGCTCAATTTTTGCTTTTTCGGATGCATCTCGCAATCTTTGAAGAGCTTGGGGATCCTTCCTTAAATCAATTCCGTTTTCTTTTTTAAACTCATCAGCAATATAATCTAAAATAACTTTATCAAAATCATCCCCTCCTAGGTGAGTATCACCATTTGTAGCCTTCACTTGAAAAACACCTTCACCAAGCTCTAAAATTGTTATATCAAAGGTCCCACCACCTAAATCATAAACAGCAATTGTGTGAACGTGTTTTTTATCCAAACCATAAGCCAATGCTGCCGCTGTTGGCTCATTTAAAATTCTTACTACATCAAGACCAGCTATTTCTCCCGCCTGTTTGGTAGCTTGTCTTTGTGCGTCATCAAAATAAGCTGGCACTGTAATTACTGCTTTTGTCACTTTTTCACCTAAGTAAGCTTCAGCGTCATTTTTTATCTTTTGCAAAATCATAGCTGAAATTTCCTGAGGAGTAAAAGTTTTTCCTTCAACTTCAACTACGGCCATACCTTCCTTTCCTTCTTTTATCTTATACGGCAACCACTTAATATCATACTGTACTGATGAATCTTCATATCTTCGACCCATTAATCTTTTAATTGAAAAAATCGTTCTCTTTGGATTTATAACCATTTGTCTTTTTGCTACATCACCAACAACTCTTTTGATAGGATCAACAACTGAAGGAATAACATTTCGACCCTCTTGTGAATGAATTACTTTGGGCTTTCCTCCCTCCATTACAGCAACGCATGAATTGGTTGTTCCTAAATCAATTCCAATAATTTTACCCATATTTTAAAAATTAAAAACTTATAATATTATAAAAATCATATTTTGATTAATTACTCTCTTACCTTTATTTATTTAGCTTCTTTTTTAATATTTCTTTTACTTTTGCTTACCTTAACTTGAGCAACTCTTAATATCTTATTATTTATTTTATATCCCTTTCTTACTACTTCAACTACAACATTATCTCTTTCACCCTCAACAACTTCCACAGCCTCAGCTAGATAAGGATCAAATTCTTTTCCTAGAACTTCAATCTCCTCAATTCCTTCTGACTTAAGTAGCTGAAAAAAACTATTTTTTATCATCTTCAATCCTTCATCTTTTATAAATATTTCTGCTTTTTCTATGTTATCTAAGACCGGCAAAAGCTTTAAAAATAAATTTTTTTTTGCTTGAAAAATTAATTGCTCTTTCTCCTCAATTATTCTTTTTTCTAAATTTCGATAATCTGCCAAGGCGCGAAGATAGCAATTTTTATAATCCTCTAGATCCTTTTTTAATTTAGCAATTTCTAAAACTTTTTTATCTTTTTGTTTGTTATTATCCATAAATTAAAATCCTTGATCTTTTAAAATTTGTTCAATTAAATTTGAAAAATATTTAACTTGAGGAGTAATAATATCATACTCCATTCTTTTGGGACCAACAACACCAATTATTCCTCTTATCTTTTCTCCCTCAAAATTTCCAAAAACACTAGCACAGGGATCAAAAAATGGGTCATGAAAATCCTCCTCTCCCAAAACATACATAATCTCATCACTGATTCTACTAAATTCATCTATCACTCTTTCCCAAAAACTTACCTGATCTAGTCTTTGAAATAAATTTTTTGATAAATTAAGATCGAAAAATTCAGGTTGATTCAGTAAATTAGCTATCCCTGCATAATAGAGATCGCCTAAATTAGTAGCCGCTAAAGATAAAAGACCAGTCTTTTGAGAGAGAACTTTAGTTGCTTGAGAAAATAATCGATGAGTCTCTTCTCGTTCATCCCAGATACTGTTTTTATAGGAAACTTCATCAATAGTGGAAAGATCTTTTTCCTTCATTAAGTGTTTAATGTAAAAACGAAAACCTTTAGCCGAAGGTAATCTACCTGAGGAAAAATGTGTTTTTTTTAAGTAACCTTTTTTTGCTAGTTCAACCATTTCATTTCTGATTGTTGCTGGAGAAACTCCAAGTTTATATTTTTTCTCCAAAACTTCAGATCCAACTGGTTGACCAGTTTCTGTGTGTTCCTTAATTATTGCCTTTAATATCTCAACTTGTCTTTGAGTTAAGTCTTCCATAATTAGCAATGTTAATATATATCTGCTAATTTGTCAAGAGGTATAATTCATACATACTTCAAAAATATTATGTCATTTTTCAGTTGACTTTTTCACTATAAGTAATAAAAAAACTTATTGATGTTAAAAATTACCTATTAAATAGATTAATATTGGACTTTCAAACTGTCCTGGAGAGAAAAATTTAAATAAATAATATTTAAATGAAATTAGGTGCGCATCAATCAATTGCTGGCGGCTATAGTGAGGCATTAAAACGGGTATATAAAATAGGCGGCAATTGTTTACAAATATTTTCTTCCTCACCGCGCGGCTGGAATTTTCCAAAAGTTGATAAGAAAGAATTGAAAAATTTTTTAGATCTTAAATTTAAATTATCAATTGAACCTGTATATTTTCATGCTTCTTATCTAATTAATTTAGCCGATGAAGGAAAGATTAGCCAGATGTCAATTAAGTCATTAGTTTTAGAAATGAATGCTGCCTCTCTTTTAAATATCAAAGGATCAATTATTCACTTAGGCTCTTATAAAGGTCAAAAATCAAAAACCAAATATCAAAATTTAATAGCAAACATTAGAGAAATTTTAAAAAAAACCTCAAAAGATTCATTATTTATAATCGAAAATGCTGGAAATAGAAAAATTGGTCAAACTTTAGAAGAAATATCGCAAATAATTAAGGACGTTAATGATGAAAGGCTCCGTCTTTGTCTTGATACTTGCCATTTGTTTTCTAATGGCTATCAGTTTGATAATAATAAGGATTTAGATGAATTTATTAATAAATTAGACAAACTTAACCTTTTAGATCGACTTGAAGTTTGGCATATTAATGATAGCCGTGATGAATTTAATTCAGGACACGACAGGCACGCTAATATCGGCGAAGGAAAAATTGATATTAATGAATTCAAAACTTTACTTAATCATCCAAAAACTAAAAATTATCCATTTATTATTGAAACACCAGGTTTTGATAATAAAGGCCCAGATAAAAAAAATTTAGAAATCTTAAAATCTTTAATTGATATATAATTTTTACATGATAAAACTACCTGAGAAAGTTATCGAATTAATGAACAAGTTTCAAAAGAATCAATTCAAGATTTATGTCGTTGGTGGAGCTTTGCGAAATTTAATATTGGGTAAAGAAGTAAAAAATTGGGATTTTGCCACTGATGCAAAACCCGAGGAGATTATAAAACTGCTTCCCCAAAGCTTCTACAATAATAAATTTGGAACGGTTACTTTTTTTCAAGATATAAATGGCATAAAAACAGTTTTTGAAATAACTACGTTCAGAAAAGAAAGTGAGTATAAAGATTTTCGTCACCCAGAAAAAATCAGCTGGGCAAATAACATAGAAGAAGATCTTGCCAGACGTGACTTACTATTAATTCTATTGCTTATGATGGAAAACAAATAATTGACCCGTATAACGGCCAAAAACATCTTAAAGAAAAACTAATTGTTGCCGTTGGTAATCCTGATCAACGCTTTAGCGAAGATGCTTTAAGGCTTTTGCGAGCGATTAGATTTGCTTGTGAGTTGGGTTTTTATATTGAAGAAAAAACCCGCCAATCAATTGAAAAAAATGCTCCCTTAATCACAAAAATCTCTTGGGAAAGGATTAGAGATGAATTTTTAAAGATTATATCAAGTGATTTTCCTGCCGAGGGAATTTTGTTTTTGAAAAATACAGGACTTTTAAAATGCATTATTCCAGAAGTTGATATTTGTTTTACTATTCCCCAAAAAAGTCCCAAAAGACACCATATCTATGATGTTGGTACTCACTTGGTTATGTCTTTAAAACACTGCTCAAAAAAAGATCAAATAACAAGATTTGCTACTTTGCTCCATGATATTGGTAAAGCATTAACCTTCAAAAAAGATGACAAAACTGGCATCATAACTTTTTACAATCATGAAGTTATTGGTGCTAGACTAGCAGAAAAAATCGCTGTAAGATTTAAACTTTCAAATAAACAAAAAGAAAAATTAGTTAAACTTGTCCGGTACCATCAATTTAGCGTCAGTGAAATTCAAACCGACAAAGCAATCAGAAGATTTATAAGAAATATTGGGAAAGAATATCTTGAAGATATAATTGCTTTAAGATTTGCTGATAGAATTGGCAGTAGCGCTAAACCAGATTCTTGGCGATTTGACTTATTCAGGAAAAGGTTGATTAAAGTACAAAAAGAGCCATTTAAAATTACTGATTTGAAAATTAATGGTTATGACGTTATGAATATTTTAAAAATAATGCCGGGGCCTCAAGTTGGTAAAATTTTATCTAAAATATTTAACGATGTAGTACAAGGAAAATTAAAAAACGAAAGAGAAATATTGCTTAAAGAAATCGAAAAATTTAGAAATTAGAAATCATAAAAAGTTGATTTTTCCTCAGCAAGAGTAGTTCTATCTCCATGACCGGGGTAAACAATCGTATTTTTGGGCAAACTAAATATTTTTTTTAAAGATTTTTTTAAATCATCTCTACTACTATAAGAAAAATCAAACCTACCCACTGCCTTTTTAAATAAAGTATCACCTGTAAAAATAACTTTTTCCTCAGAAAAACAAAAAGACAAACTTCCTGGCGTATGACCTGGAGTAAATAAAATTTTAAATTTAAAATTTTTAATTTTTAAAAAATTTTCACTTTCTAAATTTTTAATATTTTTAATCGGTAAAAGAATAGGTTTGTATTTCAAAAAGTATTTAGCTGTTTCCTCGAGTCTATCTAGTAAAAATAGATCCTTAGAAGAAATATAAAGAGGAATATTAAATGATTGTTGTATTGCTCCTACTGCCATCAAATGATCAAAATGACCATGAGTAGCAAACAATCCCAATAATTTAAGATTCCTCCGTTGAATTTGTTCTAGAATAAACGATGCCTCATCAGCCGGATCAATAATTAAACAATTACCTTCTTTTATCAAAAAATAACAGTTTGTCTGAAGTTGTCCTAGTGAAAAGCACAAAACATCCATAAATATTATTTTGTCTTCTTGCTTTTCATTTTTTCAATTGCCACTAATATCGGTGTTGCCACAAAAGGTGAAGAGTAAGTGCCCGTAATAGTGCCAACAAGAAGAGTAATAATGAAAAATCGAATAGTCGAACCCCCAAGAAGCGCCATTGATAAAAGCATAAAAATAATTGTCATTGAGTTATTAAATGACCTGACGATTGTCTCATTTAAAGCCTTATTAGCTAAATATTCTATGTTACCCCCTTCATTCTCTTTCCAGTACTCTCTTATTTTGTCGAAAATAACAATGGTATCATGAACAGAAAAGGACATAGTTATTAACAGAGCAGTAACAAACAAAGTATCAACCTCTGCTCCAAAAAAATTGGATAATAATGAATAACTACCAATTACTACTAAAAAGTCATGTATCATTGCCAAAATGGCAGCAATAGCATAATTAAAACTTTTGAATGCAAAACTCAAATAAATTAATATTCCAAAAATTGCCAAAATGGAAGCATTAATAGTTTTTTTTATCATCTCCTTTCCCATTGTTGGTCCAACAGTTTCAAAACGCAACAGATTAATTTTTATCTTTAAATTTTTTTCTATTTTTTCTTTTAAATTTTTTTCTTGTTTTTCATCTATTGATTCGGATTTTATTTTAACAATGGTATCTTTTTGGCTTACACTATAAATCTTTATATTATTTTGTTCAAAAATTTTTTTGAACATTTTAATATCCACTCTTCTTTCAAGTTGATACTCTAAATTAGTTCCACCAACAAAATCCACAGAAAATTTAAAACCCCATTTAATAATTGAAAACAAACCGACACATATTACAATTAAAGAAATTAAAAAATAAACTAAGCGATATTTTAAAAAATTAAACATAAATTTATTACAACGTTACAAATTAAAAATTTTTTAAGTTATTTTTTAATTTTAAATTGTAACTTTTAATTTTTGACTTTTTTCAACTTTAAGCTTTTTTATAAAAAATATTAATTAATCTTTTAGTGATAACAACTCCAGTAAACAAACTAGTCATGACCCCAATCGCTAAAGTTAGAGCAAATCCTCTAACCATTCCAAACTGAGGCAAAAACTCCCAATTTAAAGGATTAAGAAGAATAAAGGCAACAAGAAGAGTAGTTAAATTTGCATCTTTAATCGCGTCAATAGCTTTTCCAAATCCAAGTTTTAAAGCAATATCAATTTTTTTACCGGCTCTTTGTTCTTCTTTTATTCTTTCAAAAATTAAAATATTCGAATCAACTGCCATTCCAATTGAAAGAATAAATCCGGCTAAACCCGGAAGAGTTAAAACGACAGGAATTAAACGGAAAATAGCTAAAGAAATTAGTCCATATATAATAAGAGCTAAACTAGCAATTAATCCTAATTTTCCATAATAAGTTATCATAAAAAAAAGAATCATTAAAAGCCCAATTATTCCTGAATAAACACTTTTTTTTACTTCATACTCACCTAAGCTTGGTCCAATGTTTCTCTGTTCAACTAATTTTATTGGCACTGGCAAAGCTCCAGAATTAATAGCAACAGCTAATTTTTTTGCCTCATCTATTGTAAAATTACCAGTTATCACCGCATTTCCATCAGTAATCGGTTGTTGAACTATTGGAGCCGAAATAGGAAAATCATCAACAGTAATTGCTAGAGGTTTACCAACATTCCTTGAGGTAATCTCTGCAAATAGTTTAATTCCCTCCTCATCAAAACTTAAGGCCACTTGTGGCTTACCTGTTTGAGGGTCAAAAGTAACTTTAGCTTTTTTGATATGTTTACCTGTTAAATTAGTATTTTTTGTCAATCTGGCCAAAATGGGAGTAGTGGTAGCAAGTTTTGGTTCAACTGTTGCTTCTTCTTTAAAAGATAATTGAGCTGTTTGACCAATAAGCGAAATAGCGCGAGAAACATCTGTAATACCCGGTAAATCCACTGTTATTTTATATTTACCAGAAGATTTCAAAGTTTGAATAACCGGTTCAGATACACCGAAAAAATTTACGCGCTTTTCTATAATATCTCGGGCTGAATTTAAAGCGTCTTCCAAATCTGATGGAGTAATTTTACTGGTATCTGCTTCAAAAACTAAATGACTTCCACCTTTTAAATCTAATCCTAAGTGAGTTTTAAATTCCTTTTTCCATTTAATACCAAAAATATCAATTGAAATCGTTGGTGGATTAATTGTGTAGTTAAAAAAACGAAAATTTTCTGGTAAATCAATCCAAACAATTAAAAAAAATAAAACAGCGACAAAAAAAATCTTTAACTTTTTCATTTTTTTGTTAGTAAAAGATTTTTAACTATTTTAAAAGCTCCTCTTCAGTACCTATTAACATTATTTTTGGTTCTTTTAAAAATCTCCATATGAAAGGATCATTATTTTTCTTGCGAAAAATGAATTCCTCTTCCGTCATTACCGTATAATTTATAGATCGACCAAAATTTTTTTCTGCCTCAGTGATTATCCCTTCAACTTCAGGTATGACAATTATTCCAACAAAAAGAGCATAAACCTCATCTTCTTTTATAGGAATATTTTTGGCAAATTTTGTTGATATAGCTAAAAATTTTATTTTTCCTAACTTTGGAAGACTTTTATAAATTGAATTAGCAAAAAATCCTGTTTTAGCAAACATCCTCAAAAACTCATCATAAAAAAGATAGTTTTTGTTTAAAGAAAAGTAAACTTTATTAAGTCGTCTTTCTTTTAAAAGAAGTTTCTCTTTTGAGAGAATATCAACTTCTCTTTTAACTGCGTTTACTTCTTCGTTAATTTCTCTTACGATTTTTCTTAGGTAAAAACTACGCTCGGGACGCTGAAAAAAAAATTCTAAAATTTTTCTTCTTGTTTTTGAAGTAATAATATACTGAAGCATAAAGATAATCTAAAATAATTTCTTTTTAATAATGCAACCTCAACTTTAGCAGCTAAAATTAAAAATAGTTAACTTTATTTCCGATAGGTAAAACTTCAACGAATATTTGACCTCTTACTAAATTTATTTCTTTTCCACCAGAATCATAAAATCTAAATAATTCTTTATTACTCTCTCTTTTCCAAGTTCCTTTTAAAACCTCTCCATCATGAAAAACTAAAACATCACCACTTCCAGTTAAATTATAAATTAGATGTCCTCCCTCATACCCATCATTAGCAGGTGATTCTTGAGCAAATATGATTATCACGTTTTTTGACTCTAATTGTTTACCCGTATTTTTGTCAATGTGGGCCTGACCACCATTGTTTCTTAAGTAAACATTTTTTTCTTTATTGTAGAACCATTCAACTGAATATTGAGAAGCAAAAGTTGTCCAAAAACCAAAATCTATTCTCGTTATGGCGCCTCTATTTTCGTAAGATGCATCATCTCTAAACTTCCAAGGAATAAATTTTGTGTTCCACTGATTTCCATTTGAATCAATGTCGGTTAAACTCCTTTTATCCTTTGCATATTGCCATAATTTAATCGTTGACGAATAAACGGTATGCTCTGTTGCCCTTCCTGGCAATCTTTCATAGTCTCTCCAAAAGTAGGGAAAAGGAACTGAAAATTGATTTAAATCATTATAAAGAGACCAACCAATGGTCTTAATGTAACCTAAAGCATCAGCTGGACCAGGTGTGTTAGCCCCACCTACATGAGCATAAAGAGGATAATCACCAAAACCCTCAAGTATTTTAACAAAATAAATTCGCGCTGAGCGAACTGGTCCCACATAAGCAGCATCCTTGCAATAATATATCGCTAAAAATCTAGTTATCCCACCTTCGGCAACTATCTCGTAAATAATGTCTGCTGATGATAAACCTGATTGAGGTCTGGCTTCCTCATGATTTTCAATCATAACGCCTAAAGGCCTTCTCTTCTCCCACTGATTTTTTTGAGTTTTAGTATGCAATTCTCCATTTAGTGGACACTCGTAAATTTTTGATTCGTGAACAACATTTTTTTTAAAAAAGTTATCTTTAACATCTTTTGATCCCTTATCTCCAAAAGCTAATGGTGAAATAACTTTTTCTTTATTTTGAAATAAAATGTACGAAAGACTAAATGAAAAAAAGAATGTTAAAAAAATTATAAAATAAACCGCTTTTTTGTTTATCATATTTTTTTGATTTTAATGATTAACTTTTCCTATTGCCTTCTTTTCCTCTGCCGATAGTTCATGTTCCTCGCCTTTTCCGTTTTTAACTTTTTTTGCATAAACCATTAAGCCATGGCGAGTATAAATAAAATTAATTGTAATTCCATTATTATTTCCATCAAGAAGCGCTAAAACAAAACTTTGATCTGCGCCTCTTTCAAAAGGACTAAACCTGACTAAACCTATTTTTTGCAAATGTAATCGAGAATTATTAATCTCATTGCTTAATTCTTTCTTTATTATGTCTAATTCTCTTTTAAAATCATCCGAATTAGCTAATAATTGATCAAAAATTTCATCAATATTTCTTTTTTTTGTCCTTGATACTAAATTATAGTAATGTTTCTTTAATCTTAAAAGAATAAAAGTTAATATTAAAAGCCAAATTAAAAAAATAACTAAAAAAAAATAAGTAAACATCAAATACAATTTTATAGATTAAAATAATTACTGTCAACATATTTGCTTTTTGATCTGCTAAATTACAATT
>CALLVF010000027.1 GCA_938010745.1 uncultured Patescibacteria group bacterium
CGAGGTAGTTGACTTCTTAAAACATCCTGATAAGTATAAAAAACTGGGAGCAAGAACCCCCAAAGGTGTCCTTCTAGTTGGACCATCAGGTTGCGGAAAAACTCTTTTAGCTAAAGCAGTGGCAGGAGAGGCAAATGTTCCCTTTTTTTCAATTGCTGGAAGTGAGTTTATGGAGATGTTAGTTGGGATTGGTGCTGCCCGGGTAAGAGATCTTTTTTCAACTGCCAAAAAGAATGCCCCTTCAATTATTTTTATTGATGAAATAGACGCAATCGGCCGCGCACGATCTTTTGGAATTATGCCTTCTCATGATGAAAGAGAGCAAACCTTAAACCAAATTTTGGTAGAGATGGATGGGTTTACCCCCACCGAACAGGTAGTGGTTATTGCCGCCACCAATCGAGGAGATTTACTTGATCCAGCTCTTCTTCGTCCTGGTCGTTTTGATAGAAGAATAATTGTTGACTATCCTGATCTTGAAGGAAGAAAAGCAATTATTCAAATTCATGCTCGTGGAAAACCATTTGCTCAAGAAGTAACTACTAACTGGGACAAAGTCGCCAAAAGAACAGTTGGTTTTTCCGGAGCTGATCTAGAAAATATGTTGAATGAGGCAGCGATTTATGCTGCCAGAAACGGAAAAGCCATCATCACCATGGAAGATATTGAAGAGGCAGCTACTAAAGTTAAACTGGGACCGGAAAAAAAGCGATTACAAACTGATTTTGATAAAAAGTTAACGGCTTACCATGAAGCCGGTCATGCGATCGTTTCTCACTTTCTTTCTCATACTGACCCAGTTCACCGAATATCAATTGTCTCACGCGGTATGGCTTTAGGCTTTACATTAATTCCCCCTGCTAAAGATAAACTTCATGAAACAAAAACAAATCTTTTAGAAAAAATTATCTCAATGATGGGAGGAAGAGCTGCCGAAGAGGTTGTCTTCAAAGAAATCACAACAGGAGCTGCAAATGATTTTGATCAAGCTACTCAAATTGCCAGAGCAATGGTAGTTGAATATGGAATGAGCGATTTGGGACCAATTAACTTTGGACCAACAATGGATATTACCGAATGGGGAAAAACATATTTGGAACAAAATAATCTTTCACAAGAAATGATGGCAGCAATTGATAAAGAGATTAAAAAGATTGTTGATGAATGTTATAAAAAAGCAATAAAAATTATTAAAGAAAAAAGGGAATTACTAGACAAAGTAGCTCAAGAATTAATTAAAAAGGAAAGCTTAGATGGAGAAGATTTTGAAAAAATTGTTGGTAAAAAACCTACTCCATGAAAACATTACTTCTAATTGATGGAAACGCTATAATTCATCGAGCCTTTCATGCTTTGCCATCTTTTAAAACAAAAGATGGTTTTCCAACTAATGCAATTTTTGGCTTCATATCTGTTCTTAATAAAGCAATATGCGATTACCAACCAAATTACTTAGTTGTTTGCTTTGATACTCCTGTCCCCACTTTTAGAAAAAAAATTTTTAAAAAATATCAAGCTCAAAGGCCAAAATTAGAAAATGATTTAGTAATTCAAATACCAATTATTAAACAGGCATTAAAAATTGCCGGAATTTTTCAGATAGAAAAAGCGGGCTTCGAAGCTGATGATCTTATTGGAACAATTAGTCACCTCTTTAACGAAAATGGCATTCGTGTTTTAATTCTTTCTGGGGATCGCGATATTTTACAACTAGTTGATCAAAATATTTACGTAATTACCCCGCAAATTGGCTACATTAAAGGTAAAATTTATGACAAAGAATCGGTAATGGATAAATTTAATATTACCCCAAAACAAATTCCTGATTTTAAAGCATTAGTAGGTGACCAATCGGATAATTACAAAGGAGCAAAAGGAATTGGGCCAAAAAATGCCGTTAAGCTACTTAAAAAATTTGGCACAATTGATGGAGTTTTTAAAAATCTTGAAAAAATTGAAAAAAAAACAAGTGAAATTTTAAAGCAATATAAGGATGACATTATTCTTTCTCATCAATTAGCGAAAATTATTACTAACTTACCCTTGGATATTGAGATTGATAAAACAAGATTTAGAGGTTTTGATCAAAACCTAAAAGAATTTCTTTTAAAATTTGAGATAAAATCATTAACTGAAAGAATTTTTGGTAAAAAAAATAAATCAGTATCAAAAAAAAATTCTAATGAGTCAAAAAAAAACAACCAAATTCAAACAACATTATTTTAATCGACAAACTCTTCTACAATTATTTTTCCATAAATTCAACCATCAACTAGTCGAATTCAAACTCTTCCATAATTTTCTAACAGAGTATTTCCTCTATGAAATTGAGAGTTCATCAATACCTGATGAACAATATAAAGATTTGAAGCATAAGCTAATTATCTCCTTTGATTAAAAAATTAACTCCTGCTTGAAAAACTCTAATAACAGTTGCTAGACTGTCAATTAATGAGATATTATAAAAAACCGTTTTCAAACACTTCTTTAGTATGAACTTTAACTGCTTCTTTCAAATTCTAGGTGACAACAATTCTTTCAATACCTACCTCACTTTTTTCTTGATTCACTGAGTTAAACATAATTAACTCAAATTCCCAATCCCAAAACAGATTTTTTTTGAGGATTTTGAAGCCTAAGTAGGAGATCCCTTAAAAAATATGTTTTTTCTTTATGAAATTTAAAATTTTAAAATTACCTCAAAAAATATTTTTTTAACTCTTTTTGTAAATAATTTGTAAATAAAAGGATAGATTAACAAAAAAGGGTTATCTTTGATTGAAGAACATCGTTTTCTACCTAACCAGCTGTTGAAAAGCAATAATTGTGCTAATAGTAAAAAAATACAGAGATTCCTGAAAAAGCTGAAATTAACGCTTAATAATTTATAAAAAGAAGTCTTTTTATTTTAATTAAAAACCCAAAAGAATATTTAAATATAAAATAAAAAAAATATCTTAGCCAAAAAAGGCAATAAAAAAATCAATCACATTATAAATACACTTAGATAAAAGACAAAATTTAAAATTATAGAATTTGCAGCAATTGAATAAAATTTATAGGATAAAAATAAAAAGAAATGAAATTTAAACTTTCAAATAATGTTTTATAAAGTCCTTATTGATTGCAAAACAATAAATGATCAAAAAAAATAAAATTAAATCAACCCAACTATCATATATACAAAATTTCTCTAAAAATTCACAACAAAAATCATTATAAATTCAATGAATATATTTGACAATTATTGGAAACTTATGTTAATATAATAAAAGCTCTTTTAAAGGCAGTTAATATAAAATTTTCGAGCGTGTGGCCCCGCTTTTTTGGCGGGGATACGAGGTGGAGGTGTTCGGAAATTAATCTGCGGGGACCTCCAAGCTGCGGTTATCAGCTTTGATATCTTTTCCAAAACCTCAAAGTAATTTGAGGGACAAAGAAAGATAATTAACCAATACTGCCTTTATTAATCATTAAAAGAGCTTTCACTAAAATTACACTGTTAATTCGTATTTTTACCCAACTTTGATTTTTTACACTTAATTTATTATTTTATATTATGTGTGGTATTTTTGCAGTAGTCAACGATAAAAACAAAAATGCCGCCCAAACTATACTTGAGGGACTAAAAAAGTTAGAATATAGAGGTTATGACTCCTGGGGTATTGCTGTCAAACCTTTACAGGGCAAGTCTATTAAATACGAAAAACATGTGGGAAAAATTGGTGAGGCAAAAACTACTTTACCCAAAAGCTCACTAGGAATTGGTCATACCCGTTGGGCAACCCACGGAGGAGTTACTAATTTAAACGCTCATCCCCATCTTGACTGCACTGGTAGAATAGCGGTTATTCACAATGGAATAATAGAAAATTACCAACAAATCAAAAAAAACCTGATTAAAAAAGGTCATAGATTATTATCAGAAACGGATACGGAAGTGATTGCTCATTTAATTGAAGAAACATTAAAATCTCAATCAGTAGAAAAAGCTGTTTTTAATTCTTTCAATAAACTTTTAGGTTCAAACGCTATTTCCGTTCTTATTTTTGACAAAGAGTTGATTATCGCCTGTAGGAAGGGATCACCTCTTGTAGTTGGTATCGATGACAAAAACAATCAATATTTTTTGGGAAGTGATGTCCCCGCTTTTTTAAAATTTACTAACAATGTTTACTTTTTAGAAGACGGCGAAGGAGTAATAATCTCAAAAAATAGTATCAGAGTTTTTTATTTAAGATCAAAAAAAGAAAAAAAATTTAAACCCCAAACTGTTAGTTGGAAAGTTGAGGAAGTTGAAAAAAGTGGCTACCCTCATTTTTTATTAAAAGAAATATCGGAACAAAAAGAAACAATTGGAAAAACAGCAACCATTAATGATAAGAAGATCATTCAGGTGGCAAATTTAATTAAAAAAGGATACCAGCCAGTTTTTACAGGTTGCGGCAGCGCCTATTACTGTTCACTAGGAGGAAAGTATTTTTTTGCCAAAAGCAAAGTTCAATCACAAGCGTATTCAGCTAATGAATTTATTCCTTTTGCCAGGCTTACAAATAAAAATACCTTAATGATTGTCATTTCTCAATCTGGTGAAACTGCTGATACACTAATTTCAGCCAAAGAAGCAAAAAAATACGGAGCAAAAATTGTTGCTGTTGTCAATGCCCGCGGTTCAACTCTTGAAAGATTAGCTGATGTTACTATTCCTGTTTCCTGCGGACCTGAAATAGCAGTTGTTTCAACAAAAGCCTTTACTGCACAACTTGCTACCTTATATCTTTTGTCAGAAGCTGTTACTGGTAATTTAAAAAAAGCACAAGAGGAGATAAAAAATATATCTTTAGTTTTAAAAAATTGGTTAAACGAGAATTTATTAAAACAATTAATTAGTCTTTCAAAAAATTTAATTAATGAAGATAATATTTATTTAATAGGTAAAAATTTCAATTATCCAGCAGCTCTTGAATTTGCTTTAAAACTAAAAGAAACCTCTTATATTCATGCAGAAGCCTTTGCTGCCGGAGAATTAAAGCACGGAGTCATCGCCTTAATTAAAAAAAACACTCTTTGTTTTGTCTTGGCAGCCAATGATGAGGTTAAAGAAGAAATTTTATCATCGGCTGCTGAAGTTAAGGCAAGAGGGGGAAAAATAATTGGCGTTGCTCCTTTTGACTCTAATGAATTTGATCAACTAGTCAAAACACCGGATCTTGGTGATTTAACAATTCTTGCAAACATTATTGTTGGCCAATTATTAGGCTATTACCTTGCTGTTCAAAAAGGATATGATCCTGATAAACCAAGAAATCTGGCAAAAAGCGTGACCGTTAAATAGTTAATTTGGATAATGACACTTTTTGTATTTATTTCCACTTCCACACCAACACGGATCATTTCGACCAGGCTTTTTGTGAGAAATTTTTTTTGATTTGCTAGCTAAATCAACTCCTCTATTGGCAAAGGTTTTAAAAGATGAGGAGTTATTAGTCTCTTGCTTTTCAGGCTGACTAGTTAATGAGTGGAAAGGATTTATGCCAGTTGCTGAATGAAAAATGATAGACTGCTCTTTATTAAAATTGGCATTAGGTGCAAGTGATACTTCAATCTTAAATAATCGCCGACTAAACTCAAAATTAATATTGTTCATTAGTTTTTCAAACATTGAAAAAGCTTCATTTTTATACTCCACTAATGGATCAAGCTGAGCATAACCGCGAAGACTTATGCCCTCACGTAAATCTTCAATTGCAGTCAGATGATCCATCCAATATTTATCAATGGTAAAAAGAAATACTGATTTAACAATCTCTAGCCACAATTTTTCACCTAAATATTTTTCTTTTTCTTCAAAATAGTTTTTACATTCTTTTATTAGGTAATTAAGTAAATTTATTTCATTCTTTTTCTTTAGTAAATACTTTATCTTTTCTCCTTTTACTGGTAAAATAAGGTTTAATTCTTTAATTATTTTTTCTTTTTCATTTTCTGAAATTTCCTCATTTATTGCAAAAAAATTATTTATAATTGCTGAAAATTCCTCTTTAAAAATTTCAAAAACGCTTTGGTAAAATTCTTCTTTATTTTCTTGAGCAAAAACAACTCTTCTACGAAGAGCATAAATTATTTCTCTTTGCTTGCTTAATACATCATCAAACTCGACAAGATTTTTTCTGATGGCAAAATTAAACCCTTCCACTTTAATTTGAGCCTGTTCAATTGCTTTGGAAACCATAGAATGAGTCAGTGGTTGGTCCTCCGGCAATTGAAAAAAAGTCATTAATTTGGCAATCTGCTCTCCACCAAAAATTCTCATTAAATCATCTTCAAGGGAAACGAAAAACCTAGACTCTCCAGGATCACCCTGACGGCCAGAGCGACCACGAAGTTGATTATCAATTCTTCGAGATTCATGTTTTTCTGTTCCAATAACATATAAACCTCCTAATTTAACCACTTCTTCATGCTTTCTATACCATTCTTTCTCTTCAATTTTGAGTTTTGAGTTTTGAATCTTGAATTTATCAGGGGGCATCCCTCCCAAAATAATATCTACTCCTCGACCAGCCATATTGGTAGCCACTGTCACGGCACCTTTTTCTCCCGCTTGAGCAATAATTTGTGCTTCCTTTTCATGATTTTTTGCGTTTAAAATCTCATGGGGAATCCCTTTTGCTTTCAAAAGAGAAGATAGATACTCGTTTTTTTCAATTGAAGTTGTCCCTACTAAAACAGGCCTGCCTTTTTTGTAGTTTTTAGCAATTTCCTCAACTACCGCTTTAAATTTTGCCTTTTCGCTTTTGAAAATCATATCTGGGTAATCTTTTCTAATCATTGGTAAATGAGTAGGAATAACCACCACGTCAGTTTTGTAAATTTTGTTAAATTCTTGTGCCTCAGTAGCCGCTGTACCCGTCATTCCAGCTAATTTTTTATACATGCGAAAATAGTTTTGCAAGGATACAGTAGCTAGCGTTTTTGATTCTTTTTGAATTGGCACTCCCTCTTTTGCCTCAATTGCCTGATGCAACCCTTCAGAAAATCGTCTACCATATAAAAGTCTACCAGTAAACTCATCAACAATTATCACCTTCCCATCTTTGATGATATAATCTTTATCCTTTATGAAAAGTGTGGCCGCTTTAAGAGCTGCCTCAATGTGAAATAAAACATCAAAGTCCTTTTCATAAATATTATCAACTTGAAGAATAGATTCAATTTTATTAATCCCTGCCTCAGTAAGGTTAGCCGTTTTTAATTTCTCATCAACGACAAAATCAGTTTTTGGATCAAGAGTTTTAACAACTTTAGCATATTGATAGTATTTGGAAATATCTTCTTCATAGGGAGCAGATATAATATGAGGTGTACGTGCTTCATCTATTAATACAGAGTCAGCCTCATCAATTATGGCAAAATTAAAACCACGTTGAACTAACTCATGAGGACTTTGCGCCATATTATCACGAAGATAATCAAAACCAAATTCACTATTAATTCCATAAGTAATATCAGCTTGATAGGCTTCTTTTCTTGAAATTGGTCTAAGGTGTACAAGACGCCAATCTTGCGCCTCATTGTCAGTATAATTTGGATCATAAATGAATGAGCGATCGGCAATAATTGCTGTAGCTTTTAAGCCTAAAAAATTAAAAATCCTTCCCATCCATCCACAATCACGGCGAGCTAAATAATCATTGACAGTTACCAAATGAACTCCTTTTCCTGTTAAAGCATTAAGATATAAAGCGGTTGTAGCCGTTAATGTTTTTCCTTCACCAGTTTTCTGCTCAATAATTTTCCCCTCATGAAGGGCAATCCCTCCCATTAACTGAACATCAAAATGACGAAGACCCAAAACACGACGGGAAGCCTCCCGAACAAGAGCATATGACCAAGGGAGAATCTCATCGAGGGTTTTTTCACTCGCTTGAACCTCTTTTTTTAATTTGTTGGTTTCTTCTAAAAAATCTTCATCTTTCAAATTTCTTACCTTATCTTCAAGTTTATTTATTTCTTCAACTTTCTTTCGTAGTCTATCTACTTCTCTTTGGTTATAATCAAAAAATTTTTTAAAAAAATTAAACATAATTTTTAATTTAGAAAGTACTCCTGAGGGATTACCAATATCTTCAAGATAGAGTACCGATTTTTAATTTCACTTAAAGCAGGTCTTTTGAATGCAAAATGGACGGTATCTCCCTCTTTAATTTTTGAAAAACCAATCCTTTCAGTCTCCAAAGTTTTAACATTAACCATTAACTGCCTAGTATTTGACTCAATATCTAAGATATAATTTTCTCTCTCATTTGTTAAAACCTTGATAGAATAATTCTCCTTATCTATTTCTGTTATCCTTCCTGACAAAACAACCAATGATTCATCGACAAATATAGAATTGGCATTTATAATTTTTTCATTTACTACTCCTGTTAAAAAAAGATAATCATCTTTTTTAATATCTGAAAATTTTATTTCTAATTGCTGATTATTTTTAATTTGAAAAAACTTAGTTAACAATGAATCAATTTTAATTTCATAAACTTGATCGTCACCTGTTTTTATTTTCAAGAGATTATCATCTTTTTGAGTAACATAGCCACTAATTACTTTACTGTTTTTTTCCTGAAGCTCTGCAACTTTTGTAGTAATCTTTTCTTTAAATAATTTAATATCCTTCTCTTGAGAGGAAGCAATTTTTGTTGTTGGGGTGGAAACTGTGATTGATTGACTAAAAACCACAAATAACAAAAAAGGAGAAATTAAAAAGGTGATTGTAAAAAAAATTATCAATAAAACATTTCTTAGTTGATTTTGATTAAAAAGGATTTTAATCATAATTGATCTTTTAAATAGTAAACTTTTAGTTCCTTCTCTTGAATTCGTAGTTTTTTATCTTTTGGATAAACAACAATTCTTATGAAGTTTTCTCCTAATGTTAACGGGAAGTCAATTGTAAATCTATCTTTTTTTAACTCCAAAATGATATCTTTAACGGGAGATTGAACCACTAAAAGCGAATCTTTGGGTGCTTTTCCAGAGATGATTACTTTATTTTTATCAACAATTGTACTATCTTTTGGTTCTAAAATTTCAAGTGACTGAAGATTAATAGAAGTTGATTTTTGATATATGTTTAATTTTTTATTTACTGCAATAGCTTTACTTTTTTCAAGCTGTATCTGTTTATTTTTAAAAAAAATTACTACAGCTAAACCTCCTCCTAATAAAATTCCAAAAACAACTGCGATAATTGTTTCTTTTTTCATATGTTATTTAAAAAATTAATCTCTTTAAAAGCTTAGGTATAGTCTTGATAATATCATTATTATTATACCAATATCCCTTTTCTTCAAAAAGTATATCAGCAGTTTTTTTAAGAAGATAGGATGATAAAACAGCTGACATTAATGGCTGATTTTTGGCATAAAATGATGCTACTAAACCTGCCAAAATATCGCCAGTACCACCTTTGGTTAGTCCCACATTACCTCCTCTGATTACATAAACTTTTTTGCCATCAGATATAATATCATCAATTGCTTTTAGTAAAATAACAATTTTATTTTCTTCAGCAATTTTTTTAACAACTAGCACTTTTTCAGTTATTTTTTTACTATCTAATGAAATATCAAACAATCTTAAAAATTCTTTTTGATGAGGTGTTATAATGGGAGTAGTTTTTAATTTGTTAAACCATTCTTTATCCATCATTTGTAACGCTCCAGCATCAAAAACAAATTTTTTATCAGAAAAGTTTTCAATTATATATTTGGTTAAAAAATAAGTATATCTCCCTTCATTTTTTATCTTAATTAATTTTTGGAAATTAAAATTTGAATTTTCGAATTCTTTTGAAGTTAAAGTTTGAGTTCTAGAATTTGTTCTTATCATTCCTGGTCCTATCAAAACAATATCATCTTCTTTAATATAATTGGGAAGATTTTTTTGAGGGACAATTATACCATTAATAAATTTTTTCTTTAAAGACAAAAATATTTTTTGATTTTCAACCGTTGAGCAATAATGAATAATGTCAGCAAAATGTGAACAAACTTCTGCAGCCCATAAAGAAGCAGCGTGAAAAAGAGAAGAACCACCAATAATAAGAATTTTTCCGTTTTCGCCTTTGTGTGAGTTAGGTTTCGGTAGTTTAAGTTTTTTTATGAATGTTTCAATAAAAGAGGTTTTTGTTGTATAAATAATCATAAGATATTTTAATTACTTAAGAAAATTAAATGATATTTAAATTTACAACTTTAAACTTAAAATTTGATTTTTAAAGATTGATATTTTATTATTTTAGCTATGTTAATAAATCATTTGCAACTTCGGCAATTATTTAAAAATTTTTGGGAGAAAAAAAAACATCAAAACATTCCCCCTATTTCTTTAATTCCCCAAAATGACCCAACGACTCTTTTTACTGGATCAGGCATGCAACAACTTGTCCCCTATCTTCTGGGAGAAGCTCACCCCTTGGGAAAAAGATTATACAATATTCAACCTTGTCTTAGGTCGCAAGATATCGATGAAGTTGGCGATAACCGTCACACCACTTTTTTCGAGATGATGGGAAATTGGTCACTGGGTGAATATTTTAAAAAAGAACAGTTAGCCTGGTTTTGGAAATTTTTAACAAAAGAACTAGGTTTTAAGCCCCAAAAACTTTATGTAACGGTTTTTGCCGGCGACAAAAGAAATAATTTACCACCAGATAATGAGTCAACTGAAATTTGGAAAAGTTTAGGGGTTAAAGAAAATCATATCTTTAAGTATGGTCCGGAGAAGAATTGGTGGTCAAGAGCAGGTATTCCTGATAATATGCCAACAAACGAACCAGGTGGACCTGATAGTGAAGTTTTTTATGAATTTACCAATGTTTTGCATAACAAAAAATTTGGGGAGAAATGTCACCCAAACTGTGATTGCGGTCGATTTATGGAAATTGGTAACTCAGTTTTTATGCAATATAAAAAAACAGCAAACGGTGCCTTTGTTGAACTTCCCAATAAAAATGTTGATTTTGGTGGTGGATTAGAGCGAATTTTAGCGGCTTTAAATGACAATCCCGATGTTTTTACAACTGATATTTATCTACCAATTATTAAAGCGTTGGAAAAAGTTTCTTTAAAAAAATATCAAGAAGAAAAAGATAAACAAAAAATGAGAGTTATTGCTGATCATTTAAAAGCAGCTGTTTTCTTAATTAAAACCGGTGTTTTTCCTGCCAATAAAGAAAGAGGTTATTTTTTAAGAAGATTACTGCGAAGGATTTCTGTAAAAATGTTAAAGTTAAAAGGAAATACAGTTAAAGCTTCAGATTTGCTACCGGCTGTAGAAGCCATCATTGAAATTTATAATAATATTTATTTTGAACAAAATGATTTTGAAAAAATTAAACTTGTGATTGAGGAAGAAATAAACCGATTTAATAAAACATTGCAACAAGGCTTAAAAATTTTGGAAAAAATTACTAAGCCAACGGGCAAACAAATATTTGATCTTTACCAGAGTTTCGGTTTTCCAAAAGAACTGAGTGAGGAGATTCTCAAAGAAAAAGGATTAAAATTTGATAAAAAAGAATTTGACAATGAATTTGAAAAACATCGCCGACTATCACGAACAGCTTCCGCTGGTATGTTTAAAGGCGGATTAGCTGATCATTCATCTCAAACTATCAAATACCATACAGCCAATCATCTTCTTCACCAAGCTTTATTTGATGTTTTAGGCAATTCCATAAGACAAGAAGGATCACATATTACCGGCGAAAGACTTAGATTTGATTTCTACTCCCCTATCAAACCTACGCTTGATTTAATTAAAAAAGCAGAGGCGATTGTTAATGAAAAAATTAAACTTAACCTACCAGTGCATTTTAAAATTCTTCCTAAAGATGAGGCGTATAAAATTGGTGCTAAATCTTTTTTCCGAGAAAAATATCCCGATATGGTAAAGGTGTACTTTATTGGTAATTATTCAAAAGAATTTTGTGGTGGACCACATGTTACCAGCACCAAAGAGATTGGTAAAATTGATATTTTTAAATTCGAGAAAATTGGCGCCAACTTATACCGAATTTATGCTAAGTAAAAAATTCCCTTGCATTTTAAAAAAAAACTAATTAAACTTTAACTACTTCACTTTTATAAATTTTTATGCCATGTTATGAAAAAAACAGAATTCCTTGATCTAAAAAAGCTAATTGATAATAACTTTAAGATAAATATCTTCTTAACAACTTTAGTTTTTTTACTACAAGTTTTCATATTTTTTAATTTAAATAATAAAATTAAAAATCATCAAAAAAATCTCAATCCAAAAAATAATGAACAAAACCAACAACAAACTAAGATTGATCTTGCTCAAGTAAAAAGAATTTTTAGTAATGATTTTATTCACTTCGGGGATAGTAAAAGAAAAGTCTTGTTTGTTGAAGTATCAGATCCCAGCTGCCCATTTTGTCATATTGCCGGTGGTTTAAATCCTCAAATTGCTGCTCAAGCAGGCGATAGATTTAAGTATAAAAGCGAAGGTGGAAGTTACATTCCGCCTGTTCCTGAAATAAAAAAACTTATTGATGAGGGAAAAGCCTCATATGCCTTTTTATTTTCCAATGGTCATGGAAATGGTTTTTTAGCGAGTGAAGCATTATATTGTGCCAACGAAAAAGGCAAATTTTGGTCAGTTCATGATAAATTAATGACTAATGAAGGTTATGAAATTATTAACAATCAAGTAAAAAACGACAGAGGTAATATATCAATTCTTGTAAATTTTTTAGCTTCAAGTATTGATAAAGATTTTTTGACTAATTGTCTTAAATCAGGAAAATATCAAAGTAAACTGGAAAGAGATCAAAAATTAGCACCATCTTTAGGCTATCAAGGAACACCACATTTTCTTGTTAACACAACAATGTTCCCAGGAGCCTACAGTTTTACTGAGATGAAGCCAGTTGTTGAAAAATACCTTAACGAATAAGAGTAAAAATTAAAGTTAAAATTAGGCTAATAATAATTGAAGTGGTTAGAGGAAAGTAGAAAGTAAAATTATCTTTTTGAATAAAAATATCTCCTGGCAAAAGAGGAATGCTCCCCAATTTTTGAAATAAGTTAAAAAAAACTCCCAAAAAGATAAAAATTACACCAATTAAAAGAAGTAAATTTCCCAATGATTAATAAATATTAACTTTTAATTTTTGACTTTTAACTTTTAACTTTTTTAGTGTCCTCGACGGGATTCGAACCCGTGTTGCTAGCCTGAGAAGCTAACGTCCTAAACCGCTAGACGACGAGGACAGTTTGTTTGACTTTTTACAAATTCTTTAGTAATATTTTACCATAATTCCCAAAAGAAGTTAAAAACAAGGAAATTAATTTTTTTATGAAATTGATTCAAATAACCAAAGAAGGCTATTATAATCTTAAAAAAGAATTAAAGGAACTAATAGAGGTTAAAAAACCTAAAGCGGTTGTCAGGCTGCAAAAAGCCCGGGCAATGGGTGATTTATCAGAAAATAGTGAGTATTCAGCTGCTAAAGAAGAACTGGCCTTTGTTGAAGGTAGAATTCAGGAGATTGAGACGATTTTAAAAACCTCTCAAATAGTTGAAAATCAACAAAAAGGAATCGTTAATGTTGGCGTTAAAGTAACTGTTGAGAATAAAGGTAAAAAAGAGGAATTTCATATTGTTGGTGAATTTGAGGCTGATCCAAGTTTAAAAAAACTCTCTCATAAATCACCTATTGGTAAAGCTTTAATTGGAAAAAAAGTAGGAGATTGGGTTGAGGTAGAAATACCAGCTGGAAGAATTAAGTATAAAATAGTTGACATCCAGTAAAGTTTAATTATAATAATATTTATTTTAAAACGCGTTTGAGTTAGGACCCTCACTTTTAAAAGCGAGGCAAGACCTAACGAAGCGGCGGGAAGAAATTCTGCTTCAAGGCGGAAGAGTAGAACCCGACGGGAAAAGCCCGTTATAGCTTTAATCCGAAAAAAAGGAGAAGTGGGTAGTTGACGAAAAATTTAAGCAACTACCAATCAAGGTGGTACCGCGGTTTTAAAACCGTCCTTGAGAGATTGTTATTCGTTAACAGTTTCTAAAGGACGGTTTTTTTATGGGAAAATCAGAATTATTCAATGGTGGTTTTGATATACCAACTGAATTTACCAGCAGTATTGGTGCAGTTGTTTGGCCACCAGTTGAGACTAATAACGAAAGATTAAAAGGTGTTTACCCAAATGTAATTGAAACAGGGTATGATTTGCTAAATTTTTTAAGCAAATTTTCTCTTCTTGAATTTTCACCAAAGGCAACTAGAATCAGTGCCCGATTAGTTACATCAAATGAGGCTTTAAGAGATTTAATCCAATCGAACTTACCATTTCGCGAATTTATTGAAACGATAATTCCTTTAGCAGATTGTCAAGTTGTCGGACTTGAAGACTGTTGTTTAATCTATGTTGGCAAAAATGACCCTTCAAGAAAAACACCAGAGGATATTATCGAACAACAACTCAAAGCAGCAAATGAAATATTTTCTAAATTTGGAATTCAAGGAAATTCAAATAAGAAAATACCTGATGGTTTTAAAATAGAATTTCTTGATAAAGATAAAAGGAGAGATAGTACAATTTTAGAAATGTATAATGAACTTTACTCTTTATTCAATTGGTCAACCCAGGATGTGAAAAAAATGCTTAGCAATCAAAATAATTTAATTATCGCTGCCTTTAACAAAGAAGGTAAAGTTGTTTCCTCAGCTATTGCCGAATTTGGAGAAATGACTTTTGTTCGAAAAGGACAACCAGCTACTTTATCATTAGTTGAAATAACCGAAGCTGCCACTCTGCCTGCCTATCGAGGAATGGGTACTTACCAAGCCGTCTCCGATGGTATTTTAAAATATTTAGCAGAACATAAAAAACCACCAAATTTAGTATTTGGAGAATTAAATTTAGACGCCCCTGGTGTACTTAAAGTAGCTGCAAAACAGGGAAGAATTCCGGCAATTCAAACCGCTCAAGAATATGGTTTATTTCCTCGAGGCTGGTTTCTCGAGCAACATGTCGTTATCTATCAAGGAGATAATCAAGAAAGGCCTGATAATTATCCTTATAATAATCTCATGGTTGCTTTTTTACCAAAAAATTTACTTATGGAAAAATATGGAAGAAAAAATAGTTAATTTATTAAAACAATTAGTTGCCATAAATTCAATTTATCCTAACGAATCTCAAATTAGTGAATTTGTCTATAATCTTTTACGCCAAAATAAAATTAAAACAACTTTACAAAAGGTTAGCAAAAATCGATTTAATATTTTAGCTGAAAAAGGCCAAGGAGAAAAAAGCATTCTTTTATATGGTCATCTTGATACTGTGGGTATTGCCTATGGCTGGGAAACAAATCCTTTTGAATTAACTTTCAAAGATGATAAAGCTTGGGGATTGGGTGCTTGGGATATGAAAGGTGGAGTTAGTGTTAATATTCTCAATTTTCTAAACTATCAACCTCAAAAATTTAAACTTAAAATAGCCTTAGTTGTTGATGAGGAAAATATATCTGAAGGAGGTTATAAATTAGTTAAATCTTCCTTTTTTAAAGATTTATCTTGCATTATTTCAACTGAACCAGCTTTCAATTTTGGTTTACAAGGGATAACTATTGGTCGAGTAGGCAGAGCAGTTTTTGATATTGAAATAATTGGCAAATCAATTCATTATGCTTTATACGATCAAAATTTAGATCCCAGTTTTGTATTGGCTGAATTCACTAAAGCTTTAAAAGACTTTTACTTTAAAAAACAAGAAAAAAAGCAATTTGTTTTTATAAGAAAAATTGAAACCACTACCCAA
>CALLVF010000028.1 GCA_938010745.1 uncultured Patescibacteria group bacterium
CTTTTTCTCAAAAAATTTTTCAAATGAAAGGAATTTCTAAAAAAACCGTTGAGGAGCATTTAAAGCTTTATCAAGGTTATGTTAACAAATACAACGAAATTCAAGAAAAATTGGCTGCGTTAACTGATGATGACTTTTCCAAAGCCAATCAAGTTTACTCAATCATTCGCGAGCTTAAAGTAGAGCTATCCTTTGCTTGGGGAGGAGTGGTTAACCATGAGATTTATTTTAATCACTTGGGAGGAGATGGAGTATTAAAAGAGGGTAGATTGCTTGATCAGATAAAAAAAGATTTTGGCAGTTTTGAAGCTTACAAAATAGATTTAAAAGCAACCGGAATTTCGGCCCGCGGCTGGGTTTGGACTGCTTGGAATGAAAAAGAGGGCCGACTTTTTAATTATTTAGGTGATGCTCAAAATACTTTTCCTGTATGGTATGCTAAGCCGATTTTAGCATTGGATACATATGAGCATGCATATTTTATCGATTATGGTGTTAATCGCGGCAGCTATATTGATGCTTTTCTTGAGAATTTAGATTGGGGGGTAGTTGAGGAAAATTTTAAAGGACTTTTTGAGAAATGTCCTTGTCAAGACAGTCAAGAGGATGAAGAATCTGATCAGTGCAGTGAATGTTAAGTAAAAAAATTTTCCTCTCTTGTCTTCTTCTTTTATTTTTGCTATAAATAGAGTGTTTATGATTTCTTTAATTAAAGTAACAAAGATTTTTGGACAAAAAAAAGCAGTTGACAATTTATCTTTTAAAACTAAAGAAGGAGAAATTATTGGTTTTGTTGGACCAAATGGTGCCGGCAAAACCACCACCATGAGACTGATTTTAGGCTATCTTCAAGCATCAGCGGGTGAGGTAAAAATTGACAATCTTGATCCTTTAAAAGAAAGAATTAAAGTGTTAAAAAAAATCGGTTATTTACCAGAGAATAATCCTTTGTATTTAGAGATGAAAGTGAAAGAATATTTGGATTTTATTGCTGAGGTAAAAGGTGATAAAAATATTGAGGGGATTGCAAAAAAAGTTGATTTAATGGAGGTTTTAGAGCAAAAGATTGAGGAGTTATCACGCGGTTATAAGCAGCGTGTTGGTTTGGCAGCTGCATTATTAGGTGATCCAAAGATTTTGATTTTGGATGAGCCAACTTTCGGACTTGATCCTTTAGAGCAAGATAAGATAAAAAATCTTATTAAAAAAATCGCCAAAGACAAAATTGTTATTTTCTCCACTCATATTTTATCTGAGGTTGAAGATGTTGCCAATCGGTTAATTATTATTAACCGAGGAAAAATTGTTTACGATGGAGTAAAACCAAAGGGAAAAGGAGCGGTGGAGAGATTATTTAAGAGAGTAGTTAAAAGTTAAAAGTCAAAAATTAAAAAATTGAAGTTAAAAAATTCAAATTTTCCAATTGTAATTTTGGATTTTGAATTTTGAACTTTGAATTTATATGAAGACTTTATATAAAAAAGAACTTAGTTATTATCTAAATAATCCAATTGGTTATATCATCGTTATTTTATTCGCTCTTTTTGCCAATTTTCTTTTTGTTAAAGATATTTTTGCCGTTGGCGTTGCCTCGATGAGAGGGTTTTTTGATGTTGTCCCTTGGCTACTAATGATTTTTATCCCCGCCTTGGCGATGGGAGTTTGGGCCCAGGAAAAAAGAAATAATACTTTGGAGGTTTTACTTACTTTACCCTTGAGTGAGGAAAAAATTGTTTTAGCCAAATTTTTTTCTCTTGTGTCGATAGTTTTAATTGCCTTAAGTTTAACTCTTAGTCTCCCTTTATCTTTACTTTTTTTGACTAAAATTTATTTGCCTGAGGTTATTGTTGGCTATCTGGGATTAATCTTTTTTTCAATGATGGCGTTAAGTCTTTGCATGATTTTTTCAATACTCACCAAAAATCAGATAGTCGCTTTTTTATTTTCAGCAATTACCCTTTTTATTTCTTTGGTTTTGGGAGGAGATTTTTTTGCCAGTACCATGCCAAGGGTAATAAGAGACTTTTTATCTTATTTTAGTCCTCAGTATCATTTGTTAAGTTTTGAGAAGGGTTTAATTGACATTCGCAGCCTCTTTTATTTTCTAAGTGCCACTTTGACATTTTTGATCATTAATATTTTTCTATTAAAACGCCGTGATTAAAAAGATATTTATCCCAACAGTTTTAATTCTTTTTTTTGTTTTCAATTGGCTTTTCTCATTTTTGCCGTTAAAATTGGATTTTTCAGCAGGAAAAGTTTACACCGTTTCCTCTTCAACAAAAAAAATTTTAAAAAACCTAGATAAGCCAGTTGAAATAAAATTTTTTGTCTCCTCTGATTTGCCATCAAGGCTGCAACCTTTAAAAAGAGATATTTTAGATTTTTTAAATGAGTATCAAAGAGTAGCAAATGGAAAGGTTAATCTTGTAGTTCTTGATCCAGCAAAAGACAACAAAGCCAAAGAGGAGGCGCAAAAAGAAGGTCTGCCTCAACTTCAATTTTCCCAACTTGAGCAAAACAAATACGCTTTAGCTAATGTTTATTTAGGCGTGATTCTCTCTTATAAGGATAAAAAGGAGATTATTCCTCAGGTAGCTGATGTTGAGAGTTTAGAATACAATTTAACCGCCAATATTTATAAACTTTCAAAAAAAGAACTACCAAAAATTGCTGTTTTTGGGCAAGAGCAAGTTTTTTTTGAACAAAATGATCCATTGTTTAGCTTTAAAAGAGTGGCGGAGCAGCAATTTAATTTGGAGTTTATCGACGATAAGTTTGATAAAAGTTTTGCCGCTTTACTTATTTTTGATAACAATAAAAAAAGTTATTCACAGGAGGAAATTGATAAAATCCAAAAATATTTTGATGAGGGAGGTAAAATGATTTTCTTTGTTGATGGGGTATGGGTAACAGAGTCTCTTCTAACCCAATCAGCTAACCACAATCTTTTTTCATTTTTGGAAAAAAATGGTATCAGGCTAAATAAAAATCTTATTCTTTCAACCTCAGCTGAGTTAGTTAATTTTGGCAATCAAACAGTTCAGTTTTTAATCGCTTATCCTTTTTGGCTCAAGACTAATGTTTTTAATAACAATCAGCCCTTTTTTTCCAATATTAACCAGTTGACCTTTCCTTGGGTTTCTTCTATTGATTTAATTGATCAAAAAGGATTAACTGAAACACCTCTTGTTTGGTCAATCAAAAGATCATGGCAGCAAAGGGAGGCAACTGGATCAGCTGGTTTTAGTTTGGATCCACAATCTATCCTTGAGCCTTCAGATAAAGATTTTAAACAATTTGTTTTAGCTGCAAAAATTACCAACAACAAAAAGGGAGAAATAGTTGTTATTGCCTCATCAAGATTTATCCTAGAAAAGTTTTTAGGAAAAGGAGCCGATAATATCGATTTTGTCATTAATATTTTAAATGAACTGGCTTCCGGGGGAATGCTAACCGGGATAAGACAAAGAGCAGTTACATTTTATCCGCTTCCTGATTTGTCCGAGGGGCAAAAAGATCTTTTTAAATATGCAAATATTTTTCTTTTTCCTTCTCTTTTGGGAATTTTTGCCATAGTAAAATTGTTAAAAAAGACGGTAATTTAAGGTTATTTAGTTGATGTTTTTTTACTGGAAATATAATCTTTTAAAGCTTTGCTGATCCCCTTAAAGGCAATTTTTCCCCAGGGAATTTTGTTTTTTGAGAAAAATTTGCTCTCTCGGACATCATCTTGGGGTTGAAAATTTAAATCTTCATCAATTTTTGTGTAAAAAACAAAACAGATGGTATGGTAATTGACTTTCCTATAAAAATATCGATCAATATAAGAACTTAAATAATGAAAATTTTTAATAGTCACTTTCAATTCTTCTTTAATCTCTCGAGATAGAGATTCCTCAATTGTTTCGTTAAAATCCAAAAACCCTCCAGGCAGATCCCATTTATTTTTTTTAGGATTAATTTTTCTTTTAACAAGAAGGATTTCTCCCTTTTTATTTTCTATAATTAAGGCGTTAGTGGGAGCAGGGTTAAGATAAAAATGAAAGCGACAGCTGGAGCAGTCAAGTAGTCGATTATCGATTCTTTTTAATTTATTTTGGCAGTTTGGGCAATATTGAAATTTATTTATCATCTTAATATTATATAATTTTTTCGTATGATAAGAACAAGGATTGCTCCTTCACCAACAGGTGAGGATTTGCATATTGGCAATTTATATACTGCTTTAATCAATTACGTTTGGGCTAAAAAACACAATGGAAAATTTATTGTTCGAATTGAGGATACCGATAGACAAAGATTGGTAGCTGGGGCGCAAGAGCAAATTCTTAAAACCTTAAAAGAATTTGGTTTGGAGGCAGATGAGGATCCAATTAAAGGAGGACCTTTTGGACCGTATCGTCAATCAGAGCGTTTGCCTATATATCAAAAATATGCCCATCAGTTGGTTGAAAAAGGTTTGGCTTATTATTGTGTTTGTTCAAAAGAAAGACTTGAAGAATTAAGAAAAAAACAATTAGCAGAAAAAAAGATTCCTCGTTATGATGGAAAATGTCGGGAGATGGGATATTCAATATCAGATATAAGGAAAAGAAATATTCCTTATGTTATTAGATTAAAAGTTCCAGCAGATAAAAAAATTTTATTTGAGGATTTACTTCGAGGGAGGATTGAGTTTTATTCAAACAATATCGATGATCAAATTCTTTTAAAATCAGACGGTTACCCAACCTATCATTTGGCAGTAGTTGTTGATGATTATTTAATGAAAATTTCCCATATAATAAGAGCGGAGGAGTGGTTATCTTCCACTCCAAAA
>CALLVF010000029.1 GCA_938010745.1 uncultured Patescibacteria group bacterium
TAATTCTTTTTTAACCTTTTTCATAACATTTTTAACAGCTTGTTTAAACTTAACTTTATCAATCTTACCAACCTCTTTTTTAATTTTATTCAATTCCTCATCTAACCATTTTTTTGCTAACTGCCTCATTTCCTTTCCAGTTTTAGGGGTAACAAATAAGGCAGTAATAGCTCCAATAATTGAGCCCAGTAATAGCCCTAAACCAAACTGAGTTGATTTTTTGTTTTCCATAAAATTTTTCTTAAATTTATAATTCAAATCTAGCTGATCATTTTAATGATAAAATATTAAAATGAAACTTTCAATAGGAATAATTGGACTTCCAAATGTTGGTAAATCAACACTTTTTAATGCTCTTTTGAAAAAACAAGTTGCTAATGTCGCCAATTATCCATTTTGCACTATCAAACCAAATGTTGGGGTAATTGAAGTCCCTGACGAAAGACTGTCAGTTTTAGCAAAAATAGTCCATAGCCAAAAAATTGTTCCAGCAATTGTTGAATTCTATGATATTGCTGGTTTGGTTAAAGGTGCCTCAGCTGGGGCTGGATTAGGGAATAAATTTTTATCACATATAAAAGAGGTGGCGGCAATAGCTCATGTTGTCAGACTGTTTGAAGATAAAAACATCTCTCATGTTTTAGATAAAATTGACCCAATCGAAGATATCAAAACTATTGAAACTGAACTTATTTTAGCCGACCTTCAAACACTATCAAAAATCAATGAAAAATTAGAAAAGGAATTAAAATCAGCAAATACCAATACATCAAAAACAACCGCCGCTGTTATAAAAAGGACTATAGAAAAACTTAATCAGGGAATCCCAGCAAGAGATATTGGTCTTTGTGATAAAGAAAAAGAAATACTCAAACCTTTAAACCTTTTAACAATCAAACCAATGATTTATCTTTTTAATGTTTCAGAAAAACAATTAGAAAACAAAGAAGAAACAGAGAAAAAAATAGAAAATGTACTTAAATCTTTAAATACCAACTACCATCAACCATCCAAAAATTATTATCTTTACCTTTGCGCAAAACTTGAAAATGAGGTTCTTTTACTAAAAGAGAATGATCAAAAAGAATATCTTCGTCAGTATGATTTGCAAGATACTGGACTTAACCGCTTTATTAAAAAATCATATGAAATCTTAGATCTGATTTCATTTTTAACGGCCGCAGTTAAAGAAGTTCGTGCCTGGACAATCAAAAAAGGCACTCTCGCACCCCAAGCTGCCTCAGTCATACATACTGATTTTGAAAGACATTTTATCAAAGCTGATATCATCCCTTATGAAAAGTTCGTTGCTGCGGGAGGATGGACAAAAGCAAGAGAAAAAGGATTAGTCTCAACTGTTGGCAAAGACTACGAAATTAAAGATGGAGATATTGTTGAATTTAAGGTTGGCATTTAACCCACCATTTAATATATACCACCCAAAACCTAATTGAAGAAAACAACGCAAAAACAAATCCCGGAAAACCATCGATAAAGCCTTTATGACGAATGTACATTGAAAAAAAAGTGATAAAAGGCTTTAAAAAAAAGTAATTGAGTAATTGAGTAATTGAGTAATTAGGAAAACCTGTTTTTGCTAATTTTTCTGCCTCAAGAGTGGTATAGCGATCCCAACGCATCAGATACCTTGAAAAGTCCGGATCAGCATAATGAAGGATAGGATTTTTTAAATAACCTGCTTCGCCTTTAATCTCAACATTCTCATGAACATCGCGACAAGGAAACCTTGCGTACCCATTGCGATAGAGACGAATAGTATAATCTGGATACTGTCCGCCTTTCATTAAAAAACGAGTGAGAAAAAAGTTTTTCCGGGGAATATAAAAAGCAACAACATCGTTATTAGTTATTTGTGATTTGTTATTAGAAGTTAATTTCTTAAAATTTTCCGAATAACGAATAACAAATGACGAATAACGCTTTTTTATTTCTATTTGATTCATATTAATAATTTTTTTTATTTCCTCTTTTAACTCTTTTGACAACTCCTCATCAGCATCAAGCTGAAGTATCCACTCCCCTCTTGCCACCTCAATTGCTTTTTGTTTGTTTTTATGAAACATCGCCGGATTATAAGTTTTTATAACCCGGACTTTTTTTCCATAAGATTTGGCAATTTCAACCGTCTTATCAGTTGATCCCCCATCAACAATAATCACCTCATCAACTAAATCGATAGTTGAATCTAAAGGATAATGAATATTTTTTTCTTCATTGTAGACTGCTAAACACAAAGATAATTTCATAACTGAAAAAGATTTAATATAATTTTACATTTTAAACTGGCATTTTGCATTTTGATATTTAAATTTTTATCATATTAAAATATGCTCAAAATAATCACCGTCCCTAATAATATTCTCAACCAAAAAGCAAAACCAGTCAAAGATTTTAATAATGATATTAAAAAATTGATTGAGGAAATGAAAAAAACACTTCTTGCCCAAAAAGACCCCCCAGGAGTAGGACTGGCTGCACCTCAAGTAGGAAAAAGCTTGGCGCTTTTTATTATGAAACCAACAGTAAAATCCCCTATCACAATATTCATTAACCCCAAAATTATTAAAATCAGTGAACTTAATAACAAGCCTTCAAAATCAACAAAAAGAATTAGCCCAAATGATTTAAACCAAGAGAAATCAAATTTAGTTAAGTTAGAAGGATGTCTTTCTATCCCAAAAATTTGGTCACCGGTAAAAAGAGCAAAAAAAGTCCTTCTTCAATACCAAAATCTAACCGGGGCGGTTGTACAAAAATGGTTTACTGGTTTTGAGGCGGTAATTATCCAACATGAAGATGATCATCTAAATGGCATCCTTTTTACGCAGCGAGCTATTGAGCAAAAAGTTCCTTTATATGAGGAAAAAGATGGAGAGTTGAAAAAGCTTGAATATTAATTTTTTTAATAAAGTTGAATTTTTAAAATTTTAAGGCAGTACAATTAGCAATAAAAGAAAAGCATCATATTATATTTTACCGCACAATTTCAATCTTGAAGCAAGAGAAAAGCTTTAAAAAACTAGTAGGCCAATTGAATAAAAGGTCTTACTCCTTCTTTTATATCTTTTTTAATTCTTTTTAAGCATTTGCCACAGAGTTTTACTGTTTTTACTTCAGCATTTTCAGTAATATCAACTTTTTGAAGATTAGGCTTAAATATCCTCTGGGTTTTAGGAGCTCGTTTTTTCCAACGTCCACCCGCCACTCCCCGATGATGGGTATGACGGCGACCAAATAAAACAGTTTTTCCGCAATGATAACATGTTGCCATACGTATTTATGATATCATATGATAAAATTAATATCAACAAAAAATTAATTTAAAAATTATAGTAAGTAAAATCATTTCCGAGATTTATATTATTTTAAATATCAACTTACTATGATCAATATTCTAATAAGTAATCCTATTACATTTTTCTTTTATCTTTTTGCACTTTTTTTTGCTATAACAATACATGAATTCTCTCATGCATGGGCAGCTGATCGTTTGGGTGATCCCACTCCAAGAATTGAAGGCAGACTAAAACTTAACCCATTAACCCACATTGACCCTTTTGGGCTTCTTTTTCTTCTCTTCTTTGGATTTGGATGGGGAAAGCCTGTCAATATTGATCCTTTTAATTTAAAAAATCCTAGAAGAGATAGTGCTTTAATCTCTTTGGCAGGTCCGTTATCAAATTTTATTTTAGCTTTATTAATTTCTTTTTCATTAAAATTGTTAATATTTTTTAATCTTTATTTTTTAACTTCTATAGGCTATTTATTTCTTGTGCCTTTGATCACTTTTAATGTTATACTAGGCCTTTTTAATCTTTTACCAATTTACCCGCTTGATGGCTTTAAGATCGTTGGAGGTATTTTACCTGAAAATAAATCTCAAGAGTGGTATCAATTAAAAAAATATGGCATAATTTTCCTTTTAATGTTAATTTTTCCATTTGGAAAAAGCTCAATGCTTGATATGATTATTCGACCAATTTTTTCCTTCATAATCAGCATTTTAATCCCAAACAACATAACAGGAGCACTAATATAAAAATCAATAATTATTAAAAATTAAATCTTTAAATTTTAAATTTAAAATCTAATTAATGATTTTTCAAGTCTTCTCTTTTTTAAAATTATTGACTTAAAGTAGGAGAAACTGTTGCACTTGGAGTTGGAGTTAGTATTACTGATATGGTTGGTGTCAATGATAAGGTTGGTGTTAACTTTCTTAAACATCGAAAATAATCTTGAGTTGTACAGCCTTTACCTAATTTTTGTTTAATTTTAGTGCAATCAGACTCTTCAGAGCACTCTTCCTTTGATGTTTGATTGTCGACAATTTTCAATTTTTGAAGCGGTGTTGGTGAAGCTTGAATAGTTATTTTCTTTAATGGTGTGGGTGAAGACTGGGTAATTGTTGGTGTATTAGCTATTGTCATTACTGGTCTTGGCGTGGAAATTTGTGATCTGCCTGAAGCTTTCGTTGCAAATGTCCATGGAACACCTCCATTATCGTACTTTTTGTCACTAATTCTTATTTGAAAATAGTAGGTAGTTGAAGGGGAAAGAAGGGTTAAATCAACTGAATGATTTTTTGTTCTTTGTGGTTCAGGAGCAAAAAAATTTAATGCTGTAGGGGTAGTGCCATATTCAATAACTCCTTGTGTTTCTATGCTAGTTGTCCATGAAATTCTGGCTGAGTTTTGCTCAATATTTGAAATTATCACATCTCTTGGTTCATAATCACTTGCTCGGGTAAAAACACCTGATATCAAAACAAACGCAATTATCAAAACTGCCGATATTGCAACACCCAAAGCAACAGGAATAATCTTAATAAATTTTTGATTATTCATAGTTTTTATAACTTAATTTTTTCTTATAAAAACAATCGAGTTACCGCTCCTAAAAAAAATAATATCATACCCGGTACTGCTAAATTTAGTATATTTTCAAAAATTCCTGATTTAGGTAATGAGGATGGTGTGGGTTGAAGCGTTTTATCTCTATTAGTTGTAGAATCTCCATTAGTTGTAGAACCACTACCAATAGTCAAACTTACCTGATTGTTTTGTGAGCACTGCAAAACATTCGAGGCATCGATATCGTTTTTAACAATTTTTGAACTGTTGCAATCAATGGTTAAGGTAGTTTGAGCGTCAGCTTGCGCCTGAAAAACAATTGTCGCTAATGTACCTGTGCCACGTGAAGAAGTAGCTGGATAATCAACCATTCCGGCAATATAAATCCTACCATTAACTGAAGTATCTTTAGAAACAGTGGGGAAATAGTCGCCATCGGTAATTGATTGGACTTTAAGGTAGTTTGAATCATAAATAATATATGCATCAGCTGAAGAGAGTTCATCACTTTCAGCATTGATATTAATTTTAATACTTACCGTCTCACCAACCCCTGAATTAACTGAAGATGGATCAAATTGAAAATAAGCCGCTTCAACTGGCGAGAAAAGTTTATCGCCAATTAGTAAGTAAACAATAGCCATCAAGATTGTTAGTAATATTTTTCTCATTATTTATCATTATTTATCAGTTAATAATAATTTTCAAGAGTTTAATTTTAAATTTTATTCAATCTCTATCTTCAAATCAGAAAGAGCGGGAACTATTCTTTCTGTTTTATTATTCATTAAACCCGTAGTTTCTTTACCAATTTTTTCTTTAAGAATAAAAACAAATTGACCAGAAGTTTTTGGGGTAAAGCTTAATGTTAAAACTGGCATCTCTTTAAAAATTGATGGAGAGTTACTTTGTGGAGATTTTACTACGGTTAAAACGAGGTAATTTTCACTTTCATAAGTATAAACCTTAAAATCAGACAAAAGAGATAATGCCTTAACAAAATCAAAGGCATTTTTATCATAGACCAACAAGATATCAAAACCAACAATTTCCTCACCAGCTGAGTCAGCGATAATTTGCATATTTAATGACTGATTTACTTTTAAACGATTTAAATCGGATTTTAATTTTAAATAGGCTCCTTTTTGAATGTCGGTTGGAGAATTGATCGGTGAAATTAATAAGTTATTATTCTTCTGAACTTCAATTTTTTCTTTTTTGGGTCTTTTAGTCAATAAAAATAAAGCGCCAATTATAAAAATAAAAAGTAAAGAAATTAAAATTAACCCAAATATTTTTCCTTTAAAAATTTTATTTTCCATAAAATTTATTATATAAAAATTTATTCTTCATCGGCCCTCACTGATAAAGCGGCGATGATTAACGAATAATCTTGGGTGTCAACAATACCATCTAAATTAATATCTGCCAAACGCAAACTTTCATCATCATTTTTTCTTAAATTATTACGAACTAGCGATGTATCATATGAGTTTACTACCCCATCTTGTTCGGGCAAATCTCCAGCTAACATTAATATCCCTGAGAAATCAAGATCATTAACTCCCGCCTTGAGAGTAATTTCACCTACGGCGCAGCGGTAACTACCGGGATAAGATTCAGAAGGATTGTTAACACAGACCTTTTTTTGAATATGTTTTGGACCTTTGACTAAAATTCTATAACCTGATCCAGGAGTTAAGCTCAAATTCACCTTTCCCAACCAAACTCCTTTATTATCATTAATATCATCAGCAGTAAAATCGACATTTGCTTCTTTTTTTATTCCTGAGGAAGAAACCGCTGTTATCTTTACTGTTAATTTATTATATTGATTAGCTGGTTTTTGCGGTATTCCCTGAAATTTAAGTTTGAGATTTAAAGTAACACCAGATTCACCTTCCGTTGTTGGCGTAGGTGTTGGTGTTGAAGTTGGGATTGGAGTTGAAGTCGGAGTTAAGTTTGGGGTGTTGCTGCTTGGACTACTAATAATTACCGAAAGGGAAAAATTGCTACTATCAGCAAAAGAAACAACCCCTAAAGTTCCATCAGTTTTAATCTTGGAGAAACCGCTGTTAGCAAAACTTTCATCTATAGTTAAATTAGTATTACCACTATTTGATCTTGCCTTAAAAACAATTATTAATAAATCTGAAAAATTAGAAGGCATCAAATAACCGGAAGAAGTTGTATTAGCACAAGCAACCTTAATCAAACCAGAATTATTAGCTTCCCCAACAGTTGATGAAACTCCCGCAACCTCAGGGCAAGATGAGGGATAAGTCAAAGAAACCACTTCCAATAAATTCTTGTTAAAATTTAAATTGAATCGGTATCCTCTAATAGTGATGCTTGTTGGATTGTTACTACTACTGAGAGGTTGTCCTTGAATTTTTACCGCTGAAAGTTGTGTATTAGGTTGACCTGATAAAGATGAGGGATTAAAAATAACCTTGACTTTTTCTCCCTCACTTGCCCGACTTCGTCTTCCGGTTTTTGATAAATAAAAATTAGCAAAAAAAGTAAAAACAAGAATCAATACTGCTAAAAAAAATAACACTTTTTTATTCATAAATATTATTTCACTTAATTTATTTTAAAAAAGATTAGGTTTAAACTTGGTAAAATTCACATAGAATTTTAATTTTATTGTTGAATATTTGCT
>CALLVF010000030.1 GCA_938010745.1 uncultured Patescibacteria group bacterium
AACAACTGTGATAAAGTAGTGATTACTTGCTTGCCGGAGTATTATCGATGGAATCAGTGGATTTTTCTTGAGCTTTTTAAAAAGGGACTTGTTTATCAAGGAAAAGCTTTATCCAATTGGTGTCCTTCCTGTCAAACGGTTTTAGCCAATGAAAATGTCATTGATGGTAAATGTTGGCGTTGTGACTCGACTGTTATACAAAAACAAGTTCCTCAGTGGTTTATCAAAATTACCGCCTATGCCCAAAGGTTAATCTGGCCAGAAAAACCCTTAGTTGATTGGCCATCATCAGTGAGGGAGGGTCAGAATAATTGGATTGGTAGTAGTGAGGGAGCGGAAGTTGAGTTCAAAATTAAAAACACCAATCTCAAAATTAAAGTTTTTACAACAAGAGTTGATACCTTATTTGGAGTAACTGCTCTTGTTTTAGCTCCGGAACATTGGCTTGTTGGCCAAATTCAAAATTCAAAATTCAAATCTGAAAACGAAAAATTAAGAGAAATTAACAATTATGTCAATCAGGCAAAAAGAAAACAAGAAGAGGAAAGATTGCGAGAGGCAAAAGAAAAAACCGGCGTTGATACAGGGATAAAAGCAATTCATCCTTTAACAGGAGAGGAAATTCCAATTTGGATTGCTGATTATGTTTTAGGTTGGTATGGAGACGGGGCGGTAATGTTGGTGCCAGCTCATGATGAAAGAGATTACCAGTTTGCTAAAAAATTTAATTTACCAATAAAAAAAGTTATTGTCCCTAGTCAAAAATTAAAAGTAGAAAATAATTCAGAGAAGCCTTTTACTGAATATGGGATTTTAATTAATTCAGGAGAGTTCAACGGTTTAACCTCGAAGGAGGCAATTGAAAAAATTACCAAAAAATTAGGGAAGTTAGGTTTGGGAAAAAGAAAAGTCGTTTATCATCTTCGTGATTGGTCAATCTCTCGCCAACGATATTGGGGGACACCAGTGCCTATTATTTACTGTCGTCAATGTTTTAATAATGAATATAAAAATTTAAAAGGTAAAAAGTTAAAAGAAGGTGTTGATTATGTCGTTATTGATCAAGAAAATTATCTAGTGCACTTGGTCCCAGAAAAAGATTTACCCGTCAGACTTCCTTATGATGTTGATTTCACTCCCAAGGGTAAACCACCACTAGCAACCAATGAGAAATGGTTAAAAGTAACTTGTCCAAAATGTGGTAAAGAGGCGATTCGAGATCCGCAAACGTTGGATACTTTTTTTGACTCCTCCTGGTACTGGTTTCGTTATGTTTCTCCTGATTATGAAAAAGGGCCTTTTGATAAGGATTTAGTGGCAAAATTAACGCCTGTTGATATTTATTTTGGAGGAGCAGAACATACTTTAGGCCACACTCTTTACGCCCGTTTTTTTACCAAATTTTTCCATGATTTAGGTTTGGTTGACTATGAAGAGTTTGCTTTAAAAAGAGTGCAACATGGGATAGTTTTGGGTCCAGATGGTAATAAAATGAGCAAATCAAAAGGAAATGTAATTAATCCTCAAGAACAAGTGAAAGAGTATGGAGCTGATGCGGTAAGAATGTATCTTTGTTTTATGATGCCTTATGAAGGGACTGGTCCTTGGTCTGATGAAACCATTGCCGGTGTTTACCGATTTTTGGGAAGGGTGTGGAGGATGTATCAAAAGTACAAAATTCAAAATTCAGATCTCAAAATTAAAGAAGATAAAAAATTAGTTGGCAAACTGCAAAAAACTATAATTAAAGTAACAAAAGATATTGAAAGAATAAAATTAAATACTGCCATTGCCTCAATGATGGAATTTTTGAATGAGTGGGAGAAGGCGGTAGGAGGCAGTAAAAAGCAGGAAGAGAGTTTGTCAGAAGTTTTTTCTACTGAAGATTTTGCCTTTGCTCAAAATCAAGAAGCTTGGCCTTTAGGTGTTGAAAATGCCAAAAGGTTTTTACAGATTTTATCGCCCTTTGCCCCATTTCTAACTGAGGAAATTTGGCGGGAAGTTTTTGAAGAAAAAAAATCAATTCATTTATCTGCCTGGCCAAAGGTAGATAAAGAGGTTATTGATGAGGAGGTTGTTATTCCAGTGCAAGTAAACGGAAAATTGAGAGCCACAATAAAAATTCAAAATTCAAAATTAAAATCTCAAAATGAAATTGAGAAAGAAGCTTTAAAACAAGAAAAAGTGAAGAAGTATTTAGAAGGAAAAAAATATCGGGTAGTTTATGTTGAAGGAAAAGTGGTTAATTTTGTTGTTTACGAGTAAAATAGCATTTTTAATACGATCGTTTAAACAATTGTATAAATACTTTTATTAAATACAACAAAAGATTTGGCAAGAATCTTCATTGGCAGCAGTAGAGGGGGGTTACCTTTTTAACTTCTTGTCTAAAAAAAACAATTTGCAGGAGAAGAATTTTTTAAGCTTTAAAATAAGTAAGATAACTTGATTTTTTATTGGTATAATTTCTTTGTATGTTGGAGCAATTAAATGAATGGAACTTTAAAAAAGAAATTGCTGAGATTAAAAATTTATTTGATTGGGAAAAAGTTTATATTAAACTTTTAGGAAAAAAAGGAAAGATAAATAGTTTTTTTGCCAAAATTAAAGAAGTTCCAGCTGATCAGCGAAAAGTATTTGGTCAGCGTTTAAATGAGATAAAGAAAGAAATTGAAAAACTTTTGGAAGTTAAGAAATTAGAGATTAAAAAATTAGAAGAAAAGAAATTTTTTGATCCCACTCTTCCAGGAAAACCCTATCTAAAAGGCAGTCTTCACCCGTTAACCTATGTTATTGAAGAGATTGTCTCAATTTTTTCCTCAATTGGTTTTATTCGCGTGTCTTATCCTGAGGTTGAGTGGGAGTATTTTTCATTTGAGGCTTTAAATATGCCTAAAGGCCATCCAGCGCGGGATGACTTTGAAACATTTTTTATTGATTTTCCTCAGGATAAAAAATACGGGCGTGTTGTTTTATCGCCTCATACCTCATCAGGTCAAAATAGAGAAATGCGCCGCATCAAGCCCCCAATTAGAATGATTAATATTGCCAAAACTTACCGACCTAACTGGGATGCCACTCACACACCGATGTTTCATCAATTTGAGGGTTTATGCATTGATAAGGATATTAATATTACTCATTTAAAAGGAACCATTGATTACTTTGTTAAAAGATTTTTTGGCAAAAACCGAACTATTCGTTTACGTCCGGCTCATTTTCAGTTTACCGAGCCTTCGTTTGAAGTTGATGTTTCCTGTGGTGTTTGCCAAGGAAAAGGAGAGATAGATGGGCAAAAATGTAAAGTCTGCAAATCTGGTTGGTTGGAGTTGGCAGGAGCGGGTATGGTTCATCCAAATGTTTTGAAAATGGGAGGGATTGATCCTCAAAAATATTCTGGTTGGGCTTTTGGCTTTGGTCCTGAGAGATGCATGATGATGAGGGAGGAGATGAAGATTGATGATATTAGAATTTTGTATAGTGGCGATATTAGGTTTTTGGAACAGTTTTAAAAACCAATTAAAAATTAAAAGTCAAAAGCTAAAAAATACAGTTTAAAATTAAAAATGATTAAAAAAGAAAATAAAAGTTTTTATGAACAAAAGAAGCTTTGAGGGTATTGATGAACTTTTAATCGAATTGAAAAGTTATCAAATATTTTAGCAACTAGCATAAGAACAATTAAAAATAAAAATTAG
>CALLVF010000031.1 GCA_938010745.1 uncultured Patescibacteria group bacterium
TTTGCTATATTAAGATATGCCCTTAAAAATCTCCGTTGATGGTGGAGCGTTGGGGGTTGATAAAAATAAGAGATTTGGCAACTATTTTTTTTCAGAAAACATAATAAAAGCACTTTTAAAGTATGATAAAAAAAATCAATACTTCATTTACACATTTGATCGCTTAAAACCGCGTTTTGCCTGGTTAAAAATCAGATTGAGTATTGAAGAGTTAAAACAAAAAAAAGATGTTTTCTTAGCTTTAAATCAAGCAGTTCCTTTGTATGTTTCTGGAAAAATTATATCTTTTTGCCATGGTGTTTCTTATTACTTTTATCCTCAATATTATCCTCACTCATTTAAAAAATTAAAATCACAATTAGATGAAATTGTTAAAAAATCATCATACATTATTGTTTCCTCAGAGAAAGTAAAAAAAGATCTGCTTTCTCTTTATCAAAATGTTTGTGAAAAAATAAAAGTTATTCCTTTTGGTGTTCCTTTTGATATGGATAGTAATCTAAAAGAGGTACAAAAAAAATTAAAATCTAGAGAAAAAATTTTTTTGTTTGTTGGAATGAAACATCCAATAAAAAATATTGATTTTATAAAGAAAGCTTTTAACAGATTTAAAGATGAGAAAAAATATAAAGATTTTAAACTTTTTATAATTACCCAAGGTGTATCACGCCAAAAACTTAGAAAACTTTATCTTAAGGCTACTGCCCTTTTAACCGCCTCATTTTATGAAAGTTTTAACCTGCCGGTTTTGGAAGCATTAGCTTTAGGTTGTCCAGTAGTTGGTTTGTCGTCAGCAATCATTCCCGAACTTTCTTCTTATGTTTATGTTGCTAATAATTTAGATGATTTTGTGTACTATATGAAAAAAATTGCTAGCAGATATATTAAAATAATTGATAAGAAGAAATTAAAAAATCAATTTTCCTGGAAAAAATATGTAGAAAAACTCGTATCATTTTATTAAAAATTTTTTTTATATTTTCTTACTCTATCTTTACTGTGATTGCCTTAAAATTGAGCTTTTATTCTTTTATTAAAGTTTAAATTGATATATAAACTTATTCTATTTTACCGATTATTGCCGTTAATGTAGAATTGTTAAAAAATTAATAAGTACAATAAAATAAATGAAAAGCGGCAAAAAATTATTTTAATAGTTAATACTATTTTTATAAGAAAAAAATCTTTTATATTATTAGATGACTATAAAAATGATTAAAGTAGCTTTAGTTAGAGGAAAGTATTTGAATAATTTTGAAGGACAAAATTTTATTTTTGATAAAAAAAAGGTAATTTTGACGGGAATTTCATCACTTAAGCCATTACATGAAAACTTTCCCTTTCCGGTAATTAAACTAGCCAGTTTATCTGATTTTGGTAGGAGTAATTTTTTGGAACGGTTGATAAAAGTTATTGCCAACCGAACGTTAGGCGATAGTCAAATATTATTTGGATTAGAAAAATACGCCACTAAATTTGATATTTTTCATACAGCTGATCCTCATTATTTTTTTAGTTATCAGTTAGCGCGTCTTAGAGAAAAAAATTTAATTAAAAAACTAATTGTTACTTCCTGGGAGACGATTCCTTTTAACAATGAAGGAATAGCAAGAAAAGCAAAGATTAAAAAATATACTCAGCAGTTTGTCGATATGTTTATTTGTCATACAGAAAGGGCGAAAAAAGCACTGATTAAAGAAGGTATTAGTGAAGATAAGATTCTCGTAATTAGGTTGGGAGTTAATATTAACCAATTTAAACATCAAACATTAAATATCAAGTATCAAAATGACAAATCAACATTTAAAATTCTTTTTGTTGGAAGATTAGTTAAAGAAAAAGGGGTAGAGGATTTGTATGAAGCATTTAAAAAAGTTAAAAGTTTAAGATTAAAAATTAAAAATTACAGCTTAAAATTAAAAATTGTAGGAAGAGGTTTGCTCAAAAATAAAATTAAAAAAATGATAAGCCGAGATTGTTTGAATAGCTTTGTTAAAATCGAAGAAAAATCTTATAAGGAGATGGCAGAAGTTTATCAAAATGCTGATATTATAGTTGTTCCATCAAAAAAAACAAAAACTTGGGAGGAGCAGTATGGTATGGTTTTGGTTGAGGCAATGGCGTCAGGATTACCAGTTATTGCATATGATACTGGAGCAATTAGTGAAGTTTTAGGAGGGGTGGGTTTGTTGGTTAAAGAAGGAAATATTGACGGTTTAACTTCATCAATTATTTATCTTTTAAAAAACAAGAATTTGAGAGAAAAAATTGGTAGAATGGGAAGAGAAAGAGCGGAAAAATTATTTGACAGTCGAAAAATTGCCAAAAAAATAGAGGAGATATATATCAATATTAGTGAATAAGATAGAAATTTATATAAATTTATAGAAATTATGAAATTATCAGCTGTAGTTTTAACGAAGAATGAAGAAAGAAATATTGAAAGGTGTTTGAAGTCGCTATTATTTTGTGATGAAATAATAATAATTGACGATTATTCGTCTGATAAAACCATTGAAGTAATTAAAAATTTAAAATTAAAAGTTAAAAATTACAATTTAAAATTAAAAATTTTCAAAAGGCTATTAAATGGCGATTTTTCCGGTCAGCGAAATTTTGGAATGGAAAAGACAAGGGGTGATTGGGTATTGTTTTTAGATGCGGATGAGGAAGTATCAAAGGATTTAAAAGAAGAAATTAAAAAGATAATCGACATACATCATTCACTATTCAAAGAGGATGTTGTTGCTTTTTATATTAAACGACGTGATTGGTGGTGGGGGAGAGAATTAAAATATGGAGAAGTCAAAAAAATAAGAAACAAAGGTTTAATTCGGTTGTTAAAAAAAAATTCAGGAAAATGGGTTGGAAAGGTACATGAAAAGTTCAAAGTTCAAAGTTCAAAGTTAAAAGTTAAAGTTTTAAAAAACTACATTAATCATTATCCCCATCAAACATTAAAAGAGTTTATAAGTGAAATTAATTTTTATTCAACCTTAAAAGCTAACGAGCTAAAAACTTTAGGAAAAAAAACTAATATTTTTGAGATTATTTTTTATCCTCTCGGTAAATTTATTTTGAATTATCTTCTCTATTTTGGATTTCTTGATGGTCCATCTGGTTTTGCATATACATTTTTAATGAGCTTTCATTCATTTTTAGTGAGAGCCAAACTTTATAAATTGCAAATAATTGGGCACTACGGGGAATAAGTCAACAATGAAGGAAAATAATTTTATTTCATGGGCTAATAAGTCAATTTTGAAAATATTTTTTAATATATTTTTTAATATTACAATCTTTTTATTTTCTTTTGGACAATTGGGGCGAATATCTTTTTTTAATCAACAAATCAACGGATATCTTTATGAGTTTGGGATGTTTGCAATTCTTTTATTATTGGTTTTTAAATATAAATTAAAACCAATTATTTTAATATGTAAAAACTGTAGAGTTTTTCTTTTTTTTATAACTATTTTACTTTTTTCTTATGTAATTGATTTTTTTAAATTTTCTTTATTTGAAAATTTTATAGCCTTTCTTTACTTGCTAAGGTTGATTTTTTATCTGGCATTTTGGAGATATTGCTACTATTTGATGAAAATTGATAAAAAAAATTTTTGGCATCTTACTAATGCTTTTTTTGTTTTCAGTTTTTTAACGTTTATTATTTCATTTATTCAATATTTTCTATATCCAGACTTAAGAAATCTTTTTTATTTAGGTTGGGATCCTCATCTTTATCGTATGTTTGCTGTATTCTTTGACACTTCTTTGGCAGCGGCAGTATATGGAATCCTTTTTCTATTTTTTTATAAAAATTATAAAGAGTTTAAAAACCATAAATTTTATAAAATTTTGAGTCAAATATTTATTCCTATTTTTTTTATCTGTCTTATTTTAACATTTTCACGTAGTGCTTATTTAATTTTGCTACTAGTGATAATTTTAGATTTTTTTTTAAGAAAAAAATACTTATTTGCCTTTATTTTTTTAATTTTGTTTTTTTTTATAATTTATTTTCTTCCAAAACCTTTTGGTGAAGGTGTAAATTTATCGCGAACTTTTTCTATTAAGGCTAGATTAAACGATTATGCGGGTGCATTTTTTATATGGAAGAATTCACCTTTTTTTGGAGTTGGTTACAACCGGATTCGTTTTTTCAAATCTGGATCATTGGAAAGCCATGCTGCTTCTTCTTTTTCTTCAAGTTATTTGATAATTTTAGTATCAAGCGGCATTTTAGGAGTTCTTCTTTTTTTTGCCAGTCTAATCAAACTTTATTTTTTAAATAAAAAGGGCAAAATAATTACTCTTTTTATTGCTCTTTTATCTTTCACCGATAATATACTTTTGCATCCTTTTATTTTGTTTCTTTTTGGATTGGTATTTTTAATAACTATGGTTGATAAAAAACGGTAATGATTTTTTCATTTTGATTACCCGCTTGATCTTCAGCGACGATTTTTATTTTATTTTCACCTTCTTTAAGCCTGAATACGGTTTCAAAATTGCCCAAAGCATCAACAACGATAGGTAAATCATTGATTTTAATAAAGGTTTCTTTCTCTGTACTGCCTTTAATTGTTATTTCGGGTTGTGATGTTTTATCACCATCTACTGGTTCTTTGATTTCAATTTTAGGTTTGTTCTTTTTATAAAACACATTAAATTTTTTTGATTCTTTGATTGTTTTTCCATCAATTGTTTTTCCCCTTACAAAAATTTCATTATCACCCTCTTTTAAGTTATCAATTTCTTCTGAAAAATTATCCGATGACTTAAGGGTTACTTCTTTTATTTTTTTGCCGTTAAGGTAAAAAGTTATATGATTGATATTAAAGACAGAGCCGCTAACAATAATATTGGCACTATTAGTGGCTGAAGGTATACTATCAATATTTACAAAACTATAAATATCATTATTTTTAGTCTGTTTGATTTCTGTGTTTTTGGTAAAAAAATGGGCTATAAAAACAGAAGTTGAAAGAAGTACTCTCATTCCGATCGTCAAGATAAAGTAAAAAGTACTTAGTAATAAGAAAGTAAAAAGAATAATGGAAATGACAAACTTTTTTCTTTGTTGTTTTTCTAATCGTCTCATGAGCCGACTGTCGGATTTGAACCGACGACCCACGGTTTACGATACCGTTGCTCTACCGCTGAGCTAAGTCGGCTTTTTTATTTTATAAAACTAAAATCATCTGAGCGGTGGATGGGATTTGAACCCACGACCTTCTCCTTGGGAAGGAGACATTCTACCACTGAACTACCACCGCACACTGAAATTATATTATATCTAAAATTATATTGGAAGATAGTTAAGGGTATTAAGAAGTTTTTATGGCAAAATTAAAATATTACCTGGATGGATAAGGTTAGGGTTTGTTAATTTATTAAATGAGGCGATTTTTACCCAAGCATAGCCGTCTCCGTAAGCTTGAAGAGCAATTTTCCATAAATAATCTCCTTCCTTAACTATATATTTATTTTCAGCAATTGTCCTTTTTTGCGAATAAAGTGTGAAAATTTCTCCTCTTGTCGGACTTTTAGGTGTTATTGTGGGTAAGATCAAATTTTGTCCGGGGTTTATTAAATTAGGATTTTGAATGTTATTAGCATTGGCAATATCATAAGCATTGAATCCTGAACCATAAATTTCTTCAGCAATTTTCCAAAGATAGTCTCCCTCTTTGACGGTGTATGTTTTTTGCATTGGGGTTGTTGTATTTTTTGTAATGTTTAAAGTTGGGGTAATCTTTTTTTCAGTTAGGATTTTTATTTTAGATATAGCAGAAGCCAATATAAAATATAAAGCGATAAGAAAAATTGTTCCCATTAAAAAATAGGAATATTTTTTTTGAATAGTTCTTATTATTAAAGCAGGGTAGTTAGTCTTTTTATTTTTCATAATTAGTTTTCAAAATTATATCAAAAAAAAACTAGAGTGCAATGATTAAGTAGTATATTAATATTTAAGAATGAAAGAAACTAATGTTTGAGAAAAAATATTTGTTAGGCGGGGCCAAGGGGACTTGAACCCCCAGCCTCTTCCGTGACAGGGAAGCGCTCTAACCAAATTGAGCTATGACCCCAAGATAAATTCAAAATTTAAAAATTACAAATGACGGTAAAAATCAAAAATTATATAATTATCTTACCAGAATAAAAAATTTTTTCAACTTATGAATGTTAAAAAACAAAATGATTTTAGTAACAAGCAAATAGCTCGTATGCTTCGCAATATTTCAGCTGCTTACCTTCTGACAGGAGAGAGTCAATTCAAAGTTATTGCTTATCAAAAAGCAGCTGATACTATTGAAACTTTATCAAGAGAAATAAGAGATATTTGGAAGGAGGGAAGATTAGAAAATATTCCCTCAATTGGTAAATCATTAAGTAAACATCTTGATGAATATTTTAAAAATGGCAAATCAGAGCACTTTGATTCTATTTTAAATAGAATTTCTAAAGCAGTATATCAATTAATGGAAATACCTGGTCTTGGTCCGCGAAAAGCATTTAAGTTAGTGAAAGCATTAAATCTTAACAATGATAAGACAGCAATTGAGGAATTAAAAAAAGCCTGTGAGACAGGAAAAGTAGCTCAAATTGAAGGCTTTGGTGAAAAATCTCAAGAAGAGATAAAAAAATCAATTGCCATTTATCAAAAACAAATTGTAAAAAATGAACGTATGCCATTGCCATATGCTTTTTCAGTCGCTCAAGAAGTAATTGCCTACTTGAAGAAGCACCCCTTGGTTATCAGAGCTGATGTTTTAGGTTCTCTTCGTCGTTTAGCAGCAACGATTGGTGATATTGATATTGCTATTCAGGTAGCAAATTTGCAATTAAAAATTAAAGATTACAAAGAGATTATTAAGTATTTTCTTAAATATCCTAAAATAATAAAAATCGATAATGCTGGAGAAAAAAAAGCTTCAGTAATTGTTTCTCCTTATATAAGGGTTGATTTAAGAATCGAAGGAAAGAAAACTTATGGAGCGATGTTGCAGTATTTTACTGGGAGTAAATCACACAATATAAAATTAAGAGAGTATGCGTTAAAAATAGGCTATTCTCTTTCTGAATATGGGATAAAGCCTACAAAAAAAGTTAAAAGTCAAAATTCAAAATTTAAAAATTACAATCCAAAATTAAAAATATATGAATTTGATAATGAAAAAAAATTTTATAATTTTTTATGTTTGCAGTATATTCCTCCTGAGCTTCGAGAAGGAACAGATGAAATAGAGGTTGCTCAACAAAAAAAGATCCCTTCTTTGGTGCAATTAAAAGATATTAAGGGTGATCTTCATTTACATTCATCTTTTGATATTCAACCATCACATGATTTAGGAGAAGATGATTTTTTTACGATTTATCAAAAAGGACTGGAACTTGGGTATCAATATATTGGTTACGCAGATCATAACCCGAAATTGGGTCTAACAAATAATCAATTTTTGGCTTTACTTAAAAAACGAAAAGAATATATTGATCAAATTTTTATGAGTAAAAAAATTGAACATTCAAATTATTTTATCGGGCTTGAGGTAGATATCCTACCTGACGGTAAAATTCCCCTTCCAAAAGGATATGAGAATTACATAGATTATTTAATTGTCTCTGTTCATAGCGTTTTTAATCTTTCAATTTCTGAAATGACTAAAAGAGTAATCACAGCTTTAAAATACCCAAGAGTTAAAATTTTAGGTCATCCAACTGGAAGGATATTGGGTAAACGGGAAGGTTTTGAATTAAATTGGGAACAAATTTTTGATGAATGTCGCAGAAGAGATATTGCTCTGGAAATTAATTCATGTCCACTGCGTTTGGACTTACCTGATATTTTAGTAAAGGAGGCAATTAAAAATAAAGTAAAGTTGATAATTAACACTGATTCTCATGCTATTTCACAAATGCCCACGATGTTTTATGGAGTTGCCGTTGCTCGTAGAGGTTGGGCAAAAAAAAGTGATATAATAAATACATTAAATTATCTTGATTTTAAAAAATGGTTGACATCAATCAGATAGAAGTTTATAATTTTTTTAAATAGATTGAAATTATAAATAAGGAGGTGAAATATTATGAGTACATCCCTGATTGTTATTGGAGTAGTCATTTTCTCAATTATTTATTTTGTAGCGACCTATAATGCGTTAGTTGTTTTAAAAACTCGCATTGAAGAAGCACTTTCTGGTATAGACGTTCAATTAAAGCGAAGAGCAGATCTTGTACCTAACTTAGTTGAAACAGTAAAAGGATACGCAAGACATGAAAAAGCTGTTTTTGAAAATGTTACTAAAGCTAGAAGTTCATTGGTGAAAGCACAAACACCCCATGAGAAAGCCGAAGCAAATAATCTGCTAACTGATGCTTTAAAATCACTTTTTGCGGTAGCAGAAGCTTACCCCCAACTTAGAGCTTCAGAAAATTTTCAAGAGCTACAAAGACAACTGGAAGATACTGAAGATAAAATTGCCTACTCAAGACAGTTTTATAATAGTAATGTTTTGGAATACAATGCTAAAGTTAAGATGTTTCCAAGCAATCTAATTGCTAAAATGTTTAACTTTAAAGAAGATGAATTTTTTGAAGCTGAGGCAGAAGCAAAAAAGAAACCTGAAGTAAAATTTGATTGATTTTGGAATTGAATCAAAGTTTTTAAAAATTTAATTAAAACTAAAAAATTTTTGCGTAAATGCGTGTATGGCAAAATAGTAATTAGGGTGCTGTGCTTAGGGGATTTAAATATCTATTTATATTTATTTTGTCAATTTAGACTTTGACAAATTTTTATGACTATTTACAGTCATATAGCAAGTAATAAAATCAGAACTTTTTTAATATTGACAATTTTTATTTTTCTCCTTACGGGCTTTTTTTTTATTATAGGTCAATTTTTTGATTCGCCAAGGTCATATTTTTTCTTTGGTTTATTTTTTTCTTTTGCATCAGGTTTTTTCAGTTATTTTTACTCGGATAGAATTATTTTGTTTACTGTCGGTGCCAAACCAGCTGATAAAAAAGAACATTTTGATTTTTTTACCGCAGCAGAAAACCTAAGTATTGCTTCAGGTTTACCAATGCCTAAACTTTATGTTATTAAAGACCCAGCACCTAATGCTTTTGCAACCGGTAGAAATCCTCAACATGCAGTAATTTGTGCTACCACTGGTTTATTGGAAAAACTAGATCGAAAAGAAATAGAAGGAGTAGTTGCCCATGAACTTTCTCATATTAAAAATTATGACATCTTAATAAGCTCAATTGTATCTGTTTTAGTTGGAACGGTAGCTTTGGTTTCTGATTGGTTAATGAGAAGTCTTTGGTGGGGTGCTTATAGTAGTGGCAAAGAGCAAAGAGAACAAAGAAATCCAGTAATTTTTGTATTGTTTTTATTCGTTTTAATTTTAGCGCCAATTGCTGCAACTTTAATTCAATTAGCTACCTCTCGGCGAAGAGAATTCTTAGCTGATGCAAGCGCAGCATTATTAACCCGTAATCCTTTGGGTCTTGCTTCAGCTTTGGAAAAAATTGCCAATTATCCACAACCGATGAAATCGGCAACCACTTCCACTGCTCACTTGTTTATAAGTAACCCATTTGAAAGAAAAAAAAACTCCTGGATTTTAAATTTATTTAGCACTCACCCACCAATTGAAGAAAGGATTAAGATACTCAAAAGCATGTAAATTATGCTTAAAAATATCCCTATTATTTTTCTATCCAAGCTATTAAACTTATTTATCAAATTATTTTCATTTGGTTCAGGCTCTACTTGGCCAGGTGAGATTGCCCTTAGATTGAATAACTATATTATCGTAGATATCTTGAAAATTTCACCATTAAAATTAATACTTGTTTCTGGAACAAATGGAAAAACGACAACAGTTGCTTTATTAAAAAAGATTTTAAAAGACAGTGGAAAGAAAGTAATAAGTAATGAAGAAGGAGCCAATCTAATTAATGGGATTGCCTCTTGTTTGATTAAAAATATGAGTATAACTGGAAAATTAAATTATCAGTATGGTATTTTTGAAGTTGATGAGAATACATTGCCTATAGCTTTAAGATTTTTTACTCCTGAGGCAGTTCTAATTTTAAATTTATTCCGCGACCAACTTGATCGCTATGGTGAGGTAAATATAATAGCCAAGAAATGGAGCAAGGCACTGCAAACACTTCCGCCTCAGGTAAAGATTTTTTTAAATGCTGATGACCCACAAATTAAATACTTAGGAGAAAATCTAAAAGCAGAGGTATTTTATTTTGGAGTAGAGAAAAAATTAATGAAGAAAACCAAATTATCCCATGACGTTGATTCGAATTATTGTCCAAATTGTAATTCTAAATTAGATTATAAATTAATTTCTTACTCTCACCTGGGAGATTATCAGTGTCGAAATTGTGTATTTAAGCGTGGTTATCCGATGACTTTAAAGGCAAAAAATTTAAGGACAAAAGTAAAGGGATTATTTAATAATTATAATATTACCGCTGCTTTTTTGGTTAGTAAGATTTTATTATCTCTAACTGATAAGGATATTAAAAAAAGCATTAACAATTTTTTACCTGCTTTTGGTAGACAGGAGGTTATTGAGGTAAGAAAAAGAAAAGTTTTTATTCTGCTTTCTAAGAATCCTGCTGGTTTTAATCAATCAATTGAAGTTGTTAAAGAAATATTTTCTAAAGAAAAATCAAATGTTCTTCTAGTATTAAATGATAGAATACCTGATGGTAGAGATATTTCTTGGATTTGGGATGTTGATTTTGATAGATTTAAAGAAGTAATAAATTATTTTTATGTTTCAGGTGATCGAGCTTATGACTTAGCCTTAAGGATTTGTTATGAGGGAATCCCAAAAGAGAAAATAAAAGTCTATCAGGGTAATATTAAAAAAGCACTATTTCAGATAATTAATAACACAGCAGAAAAGAAAAAATTAATTATATTAGCAAATTATTCAGCGATGTTGGAAGTTCGCAAAGTTCTTGTTGGGAAAAAATTTTTATGAAAAGATTTTATTCTCTTACCATTGGCTGGTTTTATCCTGATTTAATGAGTACTTATGGGGATAGAGGTAACATCATTGTTTTGCAAAAAAGATTGCAACTGAGAGGAATTAAAACCACCATTAAAAAAATATCAATTTATGATTCATCGGAGATTATTAAAAAATGTGATCTTTTTTTTATGGGTGGTGCTCAGGATAGACAACAAGAAATTGTTAACCGTGATTTATTAAAACAAAAAGGTAAATTTTTAATTAAAGCAATTGAAAAAGATATTCCTGCTCTTTTTATCTGTGGTGCCTATCAATTCATGGGAAGGTATTATAAAACTGCTGAGGGCGTTAAATTGCAAGGTTTGGGATTATTTGATATTTACACTGAAAATCCAGGAACATATGCAAAACGTCTCATTGGTGATGTGATTATTGAACCCAATGATTCTATTTTTAAAAAAAACAAACCAGTTTTTTTTGTTGGTTTTGAAAATCACGGTGGTAGAACATATCTTTTTGATCAAAAAAGAGCTTTTGCTAAGGTTATAAAAGGATATGGAAATAATGGGATAGATAAAACTGAAGGATTTATCTATCACAATGCAATTGGTACATATCTTCATGGACCAATATTACCCAAAAATCCTGAGTTGACAGATTGGCTATTGCAAAAAGCTTTAGAAATCAAATATAAAGAGCAAATATCTCTTAAAAAAATTACGGATTTTTTTTCAGAGTCTGCAAAGAAAACAATTTTAAGAAGATTTAGTGTATAATTTTAAAATTATGAAAAAAATAAAACTGACAAAAAATGATATTCTTCATTTGATTAATCTTTCAAAGTTAAAATTAACTGCGGAAGAATTAGAGAAATACAAAAAACAACTAGAAGATACAGTTGATTATATTAATAATCTAAAAGAGCTATCAACTGAGCAAGTTATGCCTACATCACATACAAATAATTTAAGTAATGTTTTTTTTGATGATGGAGAAGAAAATGAGATAGCCTTGACTCAAGATGAAGCATTAGCAAATGGGATGAATATAAAGGATGGTTATTTCGTCATTAAAAGAATTATGCAATAAACCAAAAGAATTAAAAGTTGCCGGTAATAAAATGGATTTGTTAGGAAAATCAGTCCTGGAATTAAAAAAACTGCTGGAAAAAAAAGTGATTTCTGGGAAAGAATTGTGGCTATATTTTTTAAAAAGAATAAAAAAATATAATCCTATACTAAACGCTTATATAACCGTAGTCGATAAACAAAAAGGTATTCCAATTGCTGTTAAAGATATCTACTGCACCAAAGGAATAAGAACAACAGCAGGGTCCAAAATTTTAGATAATTTTGTTCC
>CALLVF010000032.1 GCA_938010745.1 uncultured Patescibacteria group bacterium
TCTTTTTCTTTTTCTTTTTTAATAAAAAAATGCAAAATATCTCGTGTGGTTATAATTCCAACTGGCTTTTTCTTTTCCTCAACAATAACAACACTACCAACTTTTTTTTCTAATATTAAGTCAATTACTTCAGATAAAAAGTTATCCTTAGTTAAAGTTAAGACAAAAGTTTTTATAAATTTTTTAACTGGTTGATGAAAAAAACTAATTTTATTTCCCTCTCTATCTCCCTTTCCTGGAGAAGTTTTTGGCGACATCAAATAATATACTAAATCAAAATAACTTAATATTCCTTTTAGTTTGAAGTTATTATCAACAACAACTAATTTTGAAAATTTAGTTGATTTAAAAACATTTAAAGCAGTAGAAAGATTTTCATTAACATTAATTACCTTTAAAGGTTTTTTGTTTTTTAAAATTTTTTCAATCTTAATTTTAAAGTCATTATCATTTCTAAAATAAGAAAGAAGTCGACGAGCTGAGATTATCCCAAGAAAATTTTCTTTTTCATCAAACACCGGTAAATAATGAACTTTGGAATCGATAAAAAATTGGGCAACTTTAACTAATGAAAAGTCAATATAAATTTTGGGTGGGTGAAAAAGGCAATGAATCACCTTTGCGTTACTTGGGTAGGAAGATTTTATAACGCAATGATAAGGATTAATAACACCTAAATATTTATTATTTTCATCAAAAACAAAAGCTGCATCATGAGAACTACGAAGCTTAACTAAAGCAGAAGAAAGAGTTTCATCTGGTGAAATTTTGATTATATTATCAATCTTTAAAACTTTTTTAACTGCCATAATTTTTTAAGAAATCAATAATTGTTAACAATCCCCAACCTGTAGCCCCTTGAGAAGTGGTTCCTCTAGTTTCGTAGGAAAATGCTGGACCGGCAATATCTAGATGAATCCATTTTGCATCTTTCACAAATTCTGACAAAAAAAGTGCTGCCGTGATTGCTCCACCATAACGATCACCAGTGATATTTTTAATATCAGCTACGGTGCTTTTTAAATTTTTAGCGTAAGGCTCGTAAAGTGGCAGCTGCCAAAGCTTCTCTCCTTCTTTTTTCGCTGTTTGTAAAAATTCCTTTGACAAGCTATCATCATTGCCAAACAAGCCGGCAATCTCTTTTCCTAAAGCCACCATACAAGCACCTGTTAAAGTTGCCAAATCAATAATCACATCAGTTTTTAAGTATTTTTGAGCATAGACCAAAGCATCAGCTAAAGTTAAACGACCTTCTGCATCAGTATTTAAAACCTCAATAGTTTTTCCATTTAAACAACTGACAATATCACCAGGCTTTAAAGCTTTTCCTGAAGGCATATTTTCGCAAGCAGGTAAAATCCCATATACTTCTTTATCAATATTCAAACCAATTTTTCCCAAATGAGCTAAAATTTTAAAAACACCCAACACTACTGCTCCACCAGCCATATCAATTTTCATTGTCTCCATACCTTCAGAAGGTTTAAGCGACAAGCCTCCTGAATCAAAAGTAATTGATTTTCCAATTAAACAAATACTATTTACTTTTTCTTTGCTACTACCACGCTTACTTAAAAGCGTTTGATATTTTAAAACTATAAACATTGGTTTTCGGTCGCTTCCCTGAGCAACTGCCAAAAAGGCTCCCATTCCTAAGCGTCGACATTCATTTTCATCCAAAACATTAACCTTAATTTGACCACCAGACTCTTTTTCTATCTTAAATGCCTCTTGCATTAAGGTTTGTGGATAAAGATGGGATGCTGGTTGATTAACTAAATCACGAGCTAGATAAACTCCTTCAGCAAGCAATCTTCCATAATTTACTCCTTTTTCTAACAAATGAAAAACTTCTTTTTCATTTTGACCTGAAAAATTTGCAGGAATAACAAAATTTAAAACTTCTATCTTTCTTGTCTTTTGCCGCTCTTGTTTATTCTTGAAGCAATCAAAAGAATAATTAGTTAAGTAAAAAGCTAAAGCTACTTTTTTAGCCACCTCAAAAAAATTATCACCAAAATTTTGGTTATAAAAAAAAGTTACCTCTGATATTTTTTTTGTTTGAGCTAGACGAAAAGCATTAGCTAAAGACTCTTGCCAGTTTTCTCTTCGAACTCCAGCAATAATAATTTCTTTGTAAAAACCATACAGCTCTAAACTTAGAATCTCATTTTCATTTCCAGAAAAATCATAAAGCTTAAACTTTTCTTGAAGTTTCCCAGCAGTTAGCTCATTAAGAAGTCTTAAATTTTGATCTTTTTTTAAGCTATCTTCAAAAGCAATATAGATTAGCGCTTCTCCCCTTGAAGGAAATTGGATTTTTTTTATTTTCACTTTTCCTATCATAAAGGATAGGATAACTTTTTTAGAAATATTCGTCAAGTAGAAAAGTAGTGAAGATCAATTGGAAATTAAATTTAAAATTGCAATTAAAAATTAAAAAATAAAAAATTAGTATTAGAAATTTTCGTTCCATGTTATTAATTCTACTTGGTGGAGATATTCGGTATTGGATATTTGATATTAGTAATTAAAAATTCGTTATTTTTTTATTTGACAAATGTAATTCATCTAAAATTTGCCATTTTAAAATTTTATGCTTTTAATATTTTGGCTAAACAGTTTTTAAATCTATGTGACACCTTTTCAACAATTGATTAAAAATATAAATACTTTCAACTGGATTAAATCGCGCAGAAAATATTTAAAAAATATTAAATTAAAAAAACGTTGTTAATTTTAGAAGTCATGTGATAATGTAACTAGAGATGAGTTTGTTAATTTCTTTTTTTAACTTTAAGACTTGCTTTTGTGGATTTATGTCATAAATAATAGCTCTTGAAGAGTGAATAATTAATCCATTTCCTTGTCTATTCAATCCAGCCTTAACAGTTGCTTCAAGGTCTCCTCCTTGAGCACCAATCCCTGGGACAAGAAACCAGAATTGATCACCGACCATTCTTCTTATCTCTTTTAACTCATTAGGGTAAGTGGCGCCAACCACTAAAAGACAGTTTTTATTTTTGTTCCATTTATAAACTACCTGATAAACAATATATTGATAAAGAGGAATTTTTTCCTTCATTTTTTTTCTTAAAGAATCATCTTTTATTTCAAGAGGTAAATTTTGAAGTTCTTGAGCACCAGGATTTGATGTTTTACTAATGACAATAATCCCCTTATCTTTTCTTACTAAAAAAGGCCTCAAAGATTCCTCTCCCAAGTAAGGATTAACTGTTACCCCATCTGCCCCTAAATAATCAAAAATAAATTGAGCATAGGCTTTGTTAGTATTGTTAATATCCCCTATCTTAGCATCAACAATAACTGGAATTTCTGGATGATTTTTTTTTAAATAGTCAATTGTTAACTTTAAACTTTGCAAACCTTTTAATCCTATAGCATAGTAAAAAGCAACGTTAAACTTATATGAACAAACATAAGAAAAAGTCCTATCAATAATACTCTTATTAAAAAGAAATTGTATTGGCTTGTTTCTATTATTTTGGAAATTTTTTGGAATCTTTTCAATATCGCTATCTAACCCCAGACAAACTAATGATTTGTTTTTTTTAGCTAATTTTTCTAGTTTTTCCAAAAATCTCATTATTTTTTTGGCTTAATTTTTAAAAAATCAATTGCCTCTTGGTATTTTTCAGAAGTTATTTTTTTATTTTGAAAAAGAACAGATAACCACTGTTTTAAGGTAAAAACTGAATAGAGATGATAACCTTTTTCTTTTAAATACTCCCTTCCTCCTTGTTCTCTGTCAACTAAAACAACCACATCTTTAATTTTAAGACCTACTACTTTTAAAGGACCAATCGCCTCAATCTTTGAATCCCCAGTTGTAATCATATCATCAATCAAAACTGCTCTTTCTCCTTTTTTAAATTCACCTTCAAAAGCCTTTTTTGTCCCATAATCTTTAATTTCTTTTCTTAAATAAATCCAGGGTTTTTCGTTAAAAAAACTTACAAAAGCAACAATTGGCAAAGCCGTGTAAGGAATAGCTACCATCCTTTCAAATTTTAATTTGTCTAAAATTTGAAGATACGCTTGGGCAACCTTTTTAAGAATTTGAGGATAAGAAACCAAAACGCGCAAATCAATGTAAACTGGAGAAATCACTCCTGACTTTAGTTTAAATGAACCAAATTTAATGGCTGAGATTTCAAAAAGTTCAATCATTAAAGATTGAAAATTTTTCATATTAGTTTTTATGGGCTAAGCCAATTAAACTTTTAATATTTTTAAAATTTTCATCTTTCAAATATTTTTTTAACCCTTCAATTATCTTTTCATAGACACTCCAACCATTAAGATATACCGATGATCCCACTCCCACCAAAGTTGCTCCCGCCATGATCATCTCAACTGCATCTTGCCAATTACTGACTCCCCCCATTCCCAGGATAGGAATATCAACGACCTCATAGATCTCGTAAATACAACGGATAGCAATCGGTTTGATTGCCGGTCCAGAAATACCACCAAATTTTGCTCCCAAAGCTGGTTTTCTTTTTTTTATATCGATAATCATTGCCGGGGCAACGGTATTGATGGCAGAAATAGCATCGGCTCCTCCCTCCTGACACCACTTGGCAATTTCAGCAATGTTTTCCACATTGGGTGAAAGTTTGGCAAAAACCGGCAGCTTGCCAACAACCTTTTTTACTCCTTTAACCGCCTCAAAGCTACTTTTTCCTTGATGAGAAATAATTACATCAGTCTCATGTCTTAAATTAGGACAGGAGAGATTTAGCTCTAAGGCAAAAGGTTTTAGTTCAATCAACTCTTGAGCTATCTTTTTAAATTCAGCAATATTAGTTGAAAAAATAGAGATAACAACTGGCACTGATGATTTTTTTATTAATTCTTCTATTTGTTTTTTTCCCTCTTTTAAGCCCGGATTGGTTAAACCAACCGAATTTAAAAAACCTGAAGAAAATTTAACGACGCGAGGCAAAGCATTACCTTCTCGTGGATTTAAAGTAATAGATTTTAAAACTACCAGTCCCGCTCCTGCTTTAACTGCATTAATATGAGAAGAAATATCGGTAACAATTCCTGAAGGCAAAAATAAAGGATTTTTTAATTTTTTTCCCAGGAAATTTATTGTCAGCTCCATTCTAGCTAGCTAAATTTGTCAAAACATCTATTGCCACCTCAACATCAGTTACCAAATAAACGCCATTGGCAACAGCTCTTTTTCTTATCAATTTTCCGTCTGTGAACTCTTTTTTGTTCACCAAACCATTTTCCCTTCGAGGAATATTGATAATCAGATCAAATAACCTTCGATTTAAAAGATCAGCAAGATTAGGACTTTTACCAATTTGGGATATTTTATAAACTAAGGCAGTCTTTACTCCTTGTTTTTTCAAAAATAAATGAGTTTTTTCGGTAGCATAAAGAACGTAATTAGGATTAACAGCTATTTTTTTAATATATGGTCCCAATAACTTTTTATCACTTTCTTTTCCGATAGTTAAAAGAATATGTTTTTTGTGTGCAGTCAAAATTGCCTGCTTACCATAGCGAGAAACATCCCAATCGCCAGTTTGCTCATTAAAAAGGGAAAACAGGCTAACATGACGGATATCTTTTGCGCCAAAAATATATTGAAGGACTCGTTCATTTCCAATACCATAACCAGCATGAGGAAATGTTAAATTATTTTTGATAATGTTTAAATACCAAGAAAAATCCTCATATTTTCCTCCACGCTCAAGATGCAGTTTAAACATAGTTGAAGAAATTAGCCTTTCGTTTAACCTTTCAAAATCATGCTCTCGAACAGCTGAACCAGTTCCCTCACCTGCATAAGGAAAAATCAAATCAGCTGACAACACAACCCGGGGATTGATAGAAGAAACCTTCATGTTAAAAAATTTTATTTCTTTTGGATAGCGAGTAATAAATACTGGAATTTCCTCATTAATTTTATTTAAATATTTAACAATTAACGCTTCATCTTCTGCCTTTAAATCATCACCAAACTCCAGATTTTTTTTACCTATCTTGTTGATAATTTTTATTGCCTCCTCATAAGAAATTTGGTAAAAATCAATTTCCAAACTTTTATAGAGTCGATCAACATCTCTATGGTAAAATTTAACTAAAATCTTTTCATTTTTTTTTAAAACCTCCTTAATCATCGACTTAACAGTTAATTGAATATGGGAAAGCAAAGCGCTAAACATTTTTTCTTCATCATAATTTTCTCGATTCATTCCTTCAAAAGTACAATCAAACTCCTCCTCAGTCAAGCGAAACTGGCGCAAATGTCTTTCATCCTCCTCCTCTTCATCGCGACCGGAGTGAATAACAGTATAAACACCGTGATTTGATTTAAGAGCTTGTTCTAAAGCTAATTGTCCGGTCTGAGTGAAAAAAAGAGGTAAATCTAAACGGTTACCTATCTTAAATAAAGTATCGACATTCTCACACGCTCCAGTAATTCCAACAATAGCCGGAACATCAACGTAAGTTAATCCTGATTTTTGATAATGATTGAAGGCGCCAACATTTAGACTCTGATTTACGAATAATAAATTAGAAAAATGTTGGTTAAAAGAAAGCGAAAATTTCCTTCCTTGACAATTAAGGGTTATTTTTTCCATATGTGTTAAAAAAAAATTAACTTATAAAAAAAAATCCCCTCCTAACAGGAGGGGAAATTGGTAATTGTTTTGTACAAAAAAATCTCAGAAGTTATCATATCTGAGAATTTTATTCTAAAATGCTTCTTAGTCTTTTGTCAAGAGCTATTTATTTTTAAGCTTTATATTAATCTAAAAATTTATTATCTTTCTATAAAAATCAGGCGATTACCAACAATTTATGAAAAAAAGTTATTACACAAATTTCGCCAGCTTGTTTAATCCTTAATTATTGGTAAAATTGTAAGTAAAAAGTATAATAAAAGTAAGCCGCGGTGCTGGAATTGGCAGACAGGCGGGTCTCAAAAACCCGTGGTGTGAAAACACCGTGTGGGTTCAAATCCCTCCCGCGGCACCAAAAATTTATTTTAAGATTTATCACTTTTGAATCATTAAATCAGTATAGATTTTCAATCTTTTTTTAAAAAAGAGGTATTTATAAACATAAAAAGATATAAATCCCTCAAAAAAATTGTTTTTGTAGAAATTAAATTAAAACTGATAAAATGAATTAATGATATTTTTATTGGCATTTTTATTAATATTTTTTGTTGGATTAATTATCTTGCTATTTACCTCAAAAAAACTCTCTCCTATCCCCTACTTTCCAACTAACAGAAAAGATTTGCCTTTGATAATTAACGCTTTTAATTTAAAAAATAATCAAGTGGTAATTGACCTTGGTGCCGGTGATGGAGTGGTCATTTTTGCCGCCGCTGAGGCTGCTTACCAAAAAAAATTAAATACTCAATTTTTAGCTATAGAAATTAATCCCGTTTTAATTTTAATAATACACCTTCGCCGCCTTTTTCACCCTAACAAAAAAAATATAAAAATCCTCTGGGCTGATCTATTTGAAAATAACTTTAAAAAATATATAAAATCTAGAAACTCAACAACTTTTTACCTCTATGTTTCTCCCTGGCTTTTGGAAAAAATAATTGAAAATTGTAAATTGGAAATTAAAAGTTTTTCTATTGTTTCTTATATGTACCCAATAAAAAGCTTAAAGGAAAAAGAAAAAAGAATTAAAGGAAAAAAGCATGATATTTTTGTATACAACTAACACCTAACTTCTAATATCCGAATATCCAATATCAAAAATCAAATAATTAATAACGAATAACATTTTTATCTTCTAACTTTTAAACTTTATAAACTTTAATCACAAATAAATGATAACATTCTCCTTAATCACTTTTTAAATTTTTAGTTTTAAGATTTAAGATTTTTATCACATCCTTATTTTTTTCGCGATCATGGGTAGTTTTGAGTATGTTATAATTATTGATATGAGAGAGAGATTTATTTAGAGAAATTAAGTGGGGTATTTATCAAAGATACAAAAAGAAAAAGCTGAAGGAAAAAAATTGATTGGGATAAATATTATACTAGAAGGATTGATGATGATTTTTCTTTATAATAAAAACATTTTCTATATTACGAAGCGTTTAAACAGCTTGGATTTTTTGATAATCTAAATAAAGATTCTAGAGTACTTCAGTTGGATTAGGTCATGGTAAAACCTTACGAAGAATTATTGATGAAGAGTTAGATATTGTTCCTTTTGGCCTGGATATATCTTTTTTATCTCTTTTTAATGTTATAAGAGGAACAGAAATGAAAAATTTAATCTGTGCTGATGTTTTAAATCTACCTTTTTCTGATAATTCTTTTTCTAGAGTTTTTGAAGTTGGGGTGGTTGATCATTTTTATGAAGATGATCCTTTTAAAGGAGAAGTTGTTGATAGAGAGTTAGTTATTGAAAGTTTAAAAGAAGTTAGAATAATTCTAGATGATAGAGGAAAAGTTGCCTTTATCCAACCTTCTAAACACAGTGTTTTACCTCTCTCCCAAAAAATAGATGAGTTGATCGGTAAATGGAAATTTGGATTCCAAGAAAACTTCTCTGTTAGTGATTTTTGTCAGATAGTCAGTATTTCTGGTTTTAGAAATATAAAATACTCTATCTTGCAAGCTCCAGACGATTTTCCATTAAGAATAATATTGGGCGATCGACTCCCTAAAACTTTTTATACGCTAACAGGCCAACACCGAAAAGCAGAATTAACCGGAGCATTATTTTGTTTAGTTGCCGAAAAATAACCAATAAGGTAACTTTTATTTTAAATACTAAAAATTATTCAAAAAGAACTGCTGTTGAAAAAGTTTTAAGAGCATATTTAAAAGGCAATTTTTCCCTTATTGTAAAAAATTTTCCTATTAATTTTCCTGAAACACCAATAGGCAAAGAAACATTCCAAGGAGCAAAAAAAAGAGCGGAGGAAATTTTTAAATTTTATAATCAAGAAAATGTCGCTATAGGTTTAGAAAGTGGCTTAATTAAAAGATTTGGTATTTTGTTTGAAGAAGCTTGGTGTTGTATTATTTTTAAAAAAAATTATTTTTTGGTTATTCATCAGGATTCCCTCTACCAAAAGAAATTAAAAAAAGACTAGCTAATGAAAGACATAAGGATATAATGATGAAATTAGAAAAAAGAATAAATATATCCTCTAAAGACACGTGGGCGATTTACACCAATGGCCTTTTGTCGAGAAAAGAATCATTAAAAGAAGCTTTTAGAAATACTTTTTTAAGTTTATTAAAGTTTTTTGCTGCTAATCAACACTAAAAGGATTCTATGTCAAAATGTATGGTAAAAATAGGATTGTAATTAAAACTGATAGCATAAATTTACAGATAAACACTTGTTTGTTTTTAAATCCAAAAGATATTCTTTTGATAATTTTAATTTTTTTGTGAACACTCAGCAGATTAAAGTCTGCTGTTTCTTTAACTTTTAATACTCTATAGCCTGTTGTTCTTTAATGTATTTTTCACTTCATTAAGATCTCTTGTTTTTAAGTTCTATCATAATCCCACTCTGCCCAAAATGATTTTGACTAGATATTTCCTATCAGGTGCCCAAATAACTTTCTTAGCTTTTTAGACATTACACCTTTGATTAGCTTCATAAACTCTGATAGACTATCAACCGCGTTCGTCTGCAAGATTAGATACATAAGGTAAATTTGGATCTAGATTTCAACCTTTCCTATATATTAACCTGCGTGCAAAACCTTATCATGCCTTCCAATCTCTGTTTTATCTTACCTGTCGATTTTCTTCTTCTATATTTGGGGGTAAAAGTAAAGTGATAGAGATTAATTCCTTAACAGTATGACTACCTATCTAAAGTGATTATGTCATCTCTTCAACGATCAGACAAAGATATAGATATATTTGGTATTCGATATCTGATGTTTGTTCTTTTCTATTTACTATTTTCTCTTTACTACAATCCCCAAAATCTCTTTAGGCTTTTTGACAAAAAAATCAACTCCCACTTTTTTTAATTCCTCCTCTCCCGCCAACCCCCAAGAAACACCAATCATTTTAATCTTTGCTTTCTTACAAGCTAAAACATCACGAATTTCATCGCCAATGTATATTACTTCTTCATTTTTTAAATTATGTTTTTTCAAAAATGATTTAATTAGCTTTGATTTATCAAAAACAAAATAACTCGTTACTATATCATCAAAAATATTAATTTTCTTATTCAATAAAAAATCTTTAATATTTTTTCTTGAATTAGAAGAAATAATTGCCAATTGATAATCTTTTTTCAAATCATTAATAACTTTTTTTACTCCTGGAAATGCTTTAACTTCACTTATTACTTTATTTAATTTTTTTTGTGAATTTTTAATTTGTAAAAAAATTAATGGTAGTTTGAAAAAAGGAATTTTTGATTTTTTTAATAATTCTCTAAAACTAACAGATTTGATAATATCAATTATTTGTTCATTGGTAAGTTTTATTTGTAAATTTTTTTTAACAAGATCAGATGCTTCCCTCAAAATAAAAAAAATAGTATCGGCTATTACACCATCAAAATCAAAAATTATTGCTTTAATTTTCTTTTTAGCCACTTAAAAAAATAAATTTAATTTAATTTTAAATTAATTATTTAAATTAATTATATAATAATTATTATGTTAAAAGAACTTTGTTATAATGAAGGAATAATTAACAATGAACAACAAACTCTTCTGCCAAAAAATGATAATAATCTAAAGCTTAATCTTCTTACCCAAAGTCATAAATATAGACAAATCTTTCAAAAAGAATTTCAGATTAAAGATTATGATAACCTTACATCAGGACTAATTGTTTATTTGGAAAAAATTAATTCCAAACCAAGTTTAGAAATTCATATGCAACCATTAAATACCAATGATTTTTATAACCTC
>CALLVF010000033.1 GCA_938010745.1 uncultured Patescibacteria group bacterium
AACCATTTTTTAATTTTTTCTATCTTTTGTTCGTGGGGTTGTTCAAAAAGAGACTTAAGATATAAAAATGGCAGAGATATGAAATAAATTATAAAGATAAAAGGAATAATAATTATAAAAAATATTTGCAAAATAAAATAAGAAAAAAGTAAGCTTAAACGCATAAAAAAACCTATTGATCTTGAAATAAGGTTGAATGCTAACCTGTTTAACCACTCGTCAAGTTGAAAGCCTTTCCTATTTTTTTTAGCGACTAAATTTTTCCATGGATAAAAAAGAGTTTTTATTAATTTACTAACTGAGAAAAAGTAAGGAAGAAATATGATTAAATTAATTAATGCAATAGATAATTCTTTACTTGTCTCCAGAAAAAAAGAAAAAAAATTTTTTTTCATAACATTCAGTATAGCAAATTCACTTGACAAACAAAAAATAATCTTTAATATAGAAATATAAGAACATGGAAAAAAACGAACCAGCTGAGCCTTCTAGTAGAAAAACACAAGCCTTTCCTTTAGCTCAAATTTTCCCCAAAACTCCAAGAAACAACTGGCTGTGGAAGAATGGTTTTTCATCAATTGCATCTGAAATAAAAGTCCGCATTCACTCTGATCTTGAAGAGTGCTATTTTTTGTGGGATAGTTTTTCTTCGAATGATTCGTTGTTTAATCTTTGGGAGTTCCGTCTTGCTTGGTTTAAAGGCTATAGATACCAACCATTTTTTTATACTTTGTATTTTAAAGAAAAGCCAGTTGCGCTTTTGCCATTATGGTTTAATTCACAAGATAAAAGATATGAGTGGTTTGGTGGTACATGGCCAGAGGATAATTATTTTTTTGCTCAAGACAAAAAGTTTATTCCACTTCTACTTAAGCTTGCCCCTAAACCTTCTTACCTAAATGCAATAGTTGGTGATAATTTAGATATTGAGATTTTTAAAGAGCTAAAAAGTGATACACCAAAGTATATTTTCAAACTTAATGGAATAAAAAATATTGATGAATTACTTCATTCTCTGAAAAAAAAACACAGACATCATCTGCGATACTACTATAAGAAGTTTAATGAATTAAATCCTAGAATTGAAATATTAGATGGGGATCAAAGTTCCCGTCTTGTAGATCTAAGAAAGCTTTCAATAATTGGTATTGAAAGAAAAGATGAGTCTGTTTATCGAAAAAAAGAGCGAATGTTGACTTTTGAAAAAATCTACAAAAATCAAGGCCGTTACAAGATTTTGACTTTTTTTGTTTTTATTCAAAATCATTTAGTTGTTTACGATGTCATTGCTCTTTACAAAAACAATTTTTACATCTTAACTGGAGCTTCTGATATTCAAAGATTTCCTGGTATTGGCGTTTATATTACATATGTTGAGTTTAAAAAAGCAATACAGTTAGGTGCTAAAATGATTGATTGCATGCAAGAAGATTATCATTGGAAGCATAAATACTTTTTTCCTCAACCGATGTGGAAATTTGAAAAAATGTAGGCTTACCTTTAGATAGTTTTAAAAATTTTCTTACCACATTCAAACTTTATTTAATCTTGGATAGAAAATAGCCTGTTGACAGTGTAAAATAGACTTTAAAAATTTATTTTAATAAATTTAGTGCCAAACAAAAAAGTTTTTTATTGCTGCTGACTTGCCTGTCAAGTTAAAAATTTAGATGGTTTTTTGAGTTTTTACTTAAATGCCTTTAGATAATTTTCTATGGTAAAAAAAAATCCAATTCATATTTTCAGAAAACTAAAAAAAAGCGGTATTGAAATTAAAATAAAGAAATGTAAATACATAGTTAACTATCCATCATCTGTTTTTGAAAAATTGCCAAAATCATTGCATCGAGTTTTTGCAGACAGCATTGCTTATATTTCTACTTGGCACTTACCTTTAAGCTTTAATGTTCCAATAATTTATCATTTCCCTCCTCCTCCTATTGAATCAGTTTTTTTTAAGATCCTTCTTTACTCAATCCCAATGAATATTTTTGAAAATAAAGATGTAAAAACTTCATCACTGTTAAGAGATTTTTATAATGCTAACATTCAAACAGAATATAAATCTTTGAATTTTTTTTATTCCGGCAAGAAAGTAAAAAGGAAATTAAAAAACAACGCTGTGATTATTTTTTCTTTTGGGAAAGAAAGTCTTTTGACTTTGGGTTTGCTTGAAGAACTAGGAGTAAATTCATTTCCTATTTTTGTTAAAGAGCCGCAAAGTATTTTTGAAAATCGTCATAAAAAAAAATTAGCCATCAAATTTTTAAGTCAATTTGGAAAAAAAATTGAATTTTTCCCATTATCAGTTGGCAAGTTAAGGGAAGAAACCGGCTTATATTGGGGGTGGGATATTATCTTGTCACAGTATGTTTTTACTCTTTTGCCTTATTATTTCTATCACCAAGCAAAATATGTTTTTTTTGGTAATGAACAAAGTTGCAATTTTTACCTTAAAGATAAAGAGGGATATTATGTCAACCCAGTTTTTGAACAGAGCGCACCGGCAATGCAAATTTTACAAAATATTTCAAAACTTTTTTTCATTTCTACTCATATTGGTAGCCTCGTTGAGCCGATTCATGAAATTTTTATTACTTATATTCTTCATCATCGATACAGTGATTTAGGAACTTTTCAAATGTCCTGTTTTTCCGAAGGAGAAACAGCAAAAAAAAGACGTTGGTGTGGTGCATGTGAAAAATGTGCGCGGATGTACATTTTTTTTAAAGCTTTAAGAATTTCACCAGAACGAGTTGGTTTTTATAATAATGATATGCTCTCTTTAAAAAAAGAAAGATTTTATGTCCTTTTTAATAAAGGAGTTGAAAGTAGTTATGGCGGCAGTGGTTTGGGGAGAGATGAACAGTTATTTGCTTTTTATCTAGCATGGAAAAACGGAACTCGGGGAGAATTAATTGAAAAGTTTGAAAAAAATTATTTAACTGAGGCGGAAAAAAAGAAAGGTTATCTGGCAAAAGAGTATTTTGGGATACATTCTTCCCTATCTCTGCCTTCGGCCTTAAGAAGAAGAGTTTTGAAAATTTATGAATCTGAAAAAAGTCATGTAAGCAAATTTTTAATTTTACTTGGTTTGAGTATTTAAAGTTAAAAAAGTGGTCGCTGAGGGATTTGAACCCCCAACCTCTTCGATGTAAGCGAAGTGCTCTTGCCGTTGAGCTAAGCGACCTTCAGTGGGCACGGATGGAGTCGAACCATCGGTCTCTTCTTTATCAGAGAAGTGTTTTGCCGTTAAACTACGTGCCCTTTCTTTTTTATCAATAAAACATATTTGATTTACAATAAAATTATATCAAAATTTTTCTTAACAATGTACAATATCTTTTGTAAAGGCAAAATTTTTAAATTATCAACGGAGGACAAAAAATAAAAGATAACATTTATTACCTTTTTCCAATTGGCAAATTAAAGTAGTTAAAAAGGTCTGAATTGGCAGAAAGAAAAGTGTCTGATTCTGAATCAGTTGATGAACATTTCTTGCAAATTGAAATTATTGCCTTAATTATTTCACCTGTGCTTAAATTAAATCATGAACAATTAGTCTTTATGGTTTTGTTTCATGATTTTGGTAAGAAAATTTTTGGTGATCAAAGAAGTGAAATTTTATATAAAAAAACAGCAATAAGGAATCTTGATTGTGTAAAGTGTGAAAAATAAACTATGAAGATTTAGGTAAAAAAACATGAGAGATTTATCAAAGTTTATCTTCTCAATATTCATTAATTTATTTCATTAGGTAAATTAGCTAATATTTTGCAGTTACTTGAATATTAAAGGTTGGGAGCGTCTGAAAATTTGCTTAAAGCTTTATGGCTAGCGGGAGATTTATATATTAAAATATAGAATTTTGGGAAAAATTTTACAGGATCTTAAAAATTAAAAAAAATAAAATGGCTGTATGTGGTATAATTTTAAATAAATTAAAATGCTATACTTTTCTCAACTTCTAAACAAAAAAGTTCTCACTGAAGATGGTGTTGATTTAGGTTTTTTTGATGACTTTATTATTTTGATATCAGATATTCAACCAAAAGTTACTAAGTTAGTCATAAAAAAAAATAAAAAAACAATCTTCGTCCCGATAAATTTTTTATTAAAAATAAACAAAAATTTTGTTATTAAAAAAAATTATGATTTAGCAAATTTGCAGGCAAATGAGCTTTTTGTTTTGAGAAATCTTTTGGATAAACAAATAATTGATTTAACCGGTAACAAAATTGTTCGGGTTAATGATGTTGCTTTTCAAAAACAAAATTTTGATTATTTTCTAGTTGGTGTTGATATAAGTTTGTTAGGGATTTTAAGAAGGATAAATCTAGAAGATATTTTTATTAGAATTATGCGCTTTTTTAATTTGAATTTAAAGTCAACTTTTCTTTCATGGGGGCAAATTCAACCGTTAGAATTAACACGAGGTTATGTTGTCGTTAAGGGAAAAGAAGAAAAATTAGCAAAAATGTTACCCGAGGATTTAGCAGACTATTTGGAAAGAACAAGTATTGAAAATGTAAGGCGGATTATCAAGTTGTTGGATAAAAGAAAGGCAAGAGAGGTAATAAATAGTTTAAATTTAAACTACCAATCCTTTTTGATAAGAAGACTTAAAATTGAAGAGATTATTGATATTTTATCTTATCTTGATTCTAATGAGGTTGTTGATATTCTTTTAACTTTTAATTCCAAAAAAAGAGAGGAGATAATTAAAAATTTACCACAAGATTTTAGAAAAAAAATTAATTATTTATTAAGATATTCATCCACTCCTGTTGGTGAAATAATGATAGTTGAATATTTGCAGGTTAAACCCGATAATACAGTGAAAGAAGTAATAGATAAAATTAAAAGAGAGGCAGCTGATTTTTCCTTTTTAACAACCATTTATGTTGTTAATGAACAAAATCAATTGATTGGAGTTTTTAGTTTACATGAATTAATTTGCCAAAATTTAGATACATTTGTTTACCAGTTCATGCATCAAAATTTAATAGTAGTCCATTTAAAAACGCCTAAAAAGGTAGTTTTACATAAAATGTTCAAGTATGATCTTCAAGTTTTACCAGTAATTGATAATAACAAAAAAATAATTGGCATAGTCACTATTGATGATTTAAAAGATATTATTTTAAAAAATTTAAAGATATGATTAACTTTTTTGACCGATTAAAAAAAAGAATTATTATCTTTCTTTTAGTTCTTGGTCCGGGAATAATTACGGCTGTTACTGATAATGATGCCGGTGGAATTGCCACATATACGGTTACTGCCTCTTTGTACGGTATGGCATCTAAATTTTTAATTCTCCCTGAGATGCTTCTCTTGGCAGTAACTCAGGAAATAGGAGCAAGAATTGCTATAGTTACTAAAAAAGGATTAGGAGATTTGATTAGAGAACGATACGGAGTTAAACTCTCTCTTTTAATTTTTCTTTTGTATTTTGTAGTTAATCAAGGGGTGGTGCTGCAGAATGTTTCTGGATTAAAAGCTGTATTTGAACTTTTTAATCTTAATTGGAGATTTTTTTTGATTTTTACATGCGTTATTTTAATTTTTCTTGTTACTTTATTTGATTATAAAAGACTGCAGCGAATCTTTCTTTTCATAATTATATTTTATTTGGGTTATATATTTTCTGCAATTTTATCTAAGCCTAACTGGAGGGAGGCTTTTATTGAAAGTTTTATTTGGCCAAAAAAAATAAATTTTTTTGATATTACTTTTTGGTTTTCAAGAATAGCTGTTTTGGGGACAACAATTACGGCTTGGGGTCAATTCTTTGTTCACAGTTATATTATTGACAAAAAACTTGATATTCAACATTTGAAATATGAGCGATTAGAAGTTTTTTTAGGTGCCTTTATTACCAATTTTTTTTCATGGATGATGGCTCTGGCGGTAACTTATACTCTTTTTGTTCACAATATAAAAGTTGATGATGGTTTAAAAGCGGCTTTAGCCATAAAACCTTTTGCCGGTGATTTGGCTTATATCTTTTTTTCTTTAGGTTTGTTTGGAGCCTCAATTTTAGGTTTAGTTATTGTTCCTTTGGCCACCGCTTACGTTTTTGCTGAAATTTTTGGCTATCAAGGAAGTCTTGATCTTTCTTTTACTAAGGGGAAATATTTTTATGGATTTTTTATTATTCAACTCTTAATAGGTTTAATTGCTGCACTTTTTCCCCAGACATCTCTTTTTAAATTAACTTTATATGTTGACTTTTTAAATGGAGCAATGTTACCAATTATTTTTTACTTCTTATTAAAGTTTTCAGAGGATAAAGAAATTATGGGAAAATATGTTGTCTCTGGCGCATCGAAAATTTTTGTTAGAGGTGCTGCAATTTTAATTACAATTGCAGTTGTTATAAGTTTTATTGGAAAATTGGTTGAAATTCTATGAAAAAATTAATCGTCATTGCTGATTGGGCTTTGGATACTCTTACTTGTCAGGAATTTAAATCAGCGGTTGAGGGATTTTTGAAAGATTCAAGATTCCCCAATATAAACTTTGTCCATTCTTCTCCTTCAACCATTCATGCTGGCTTTTTATGTTCGCAAATTGTTGAGACGGAAGAGAGGTATGGTAGACCGCTTGAAACGGTAATTTTTTTGAATGTTGACCCAAGATTTAAAGGAAGAGGTGCTGCTTTAGTTGTCTTACAATTAAAATCTGGAATTTATTTGCTTGGCCCTAATGCCGGTTATAATTTCTCTTTTTTAAAAGAAAAATTAAATCAAGCTTTTGTTTATAAGGGATTTGATAAAGGAAGTCAGTTTCGCTCAAGAGATTTTTATTCTCGAATTTGTGCTCACTTAATGGATGGAATCGAGGATGAACTTGAACTTGAACAGGTAACTAGTAGCGAAATTCCAATTCCACAAGGTTATTATATTGGTCATATTGATAATTTTGGCAATATTAAAACAACAATTAAACTTTCTGAGTTTAAAGGAAAGTATCAGTTTGGTGATATGGTCACTATTAGCATCAGAAATATTAAAAAAGATGCAAAGTTTGTTAAAGGTTTATTTGCAGATCAAGCAGGAGATCTTATTATCTATCCTGGCTCATCTGGTCCTAAAAATGATCCGTATTTAGAAATTTCTGTATGGAGATATTTTACAGAGGAAAAACCAACTACAGGATCAAGTGAATTTAACAATCCTCAACCAGGAGAGTTGGTAAAAATTATTTCAAAGTGATTTTAAAAAAATTATTTACAAGTGATTTTTAAATACAGATAGAATAATGTGTAGAATAATGTGTAGAATAATTTGACAATATTTGATTATCTCAGCTGTACTACTCTTTTTTGAGTAATTTTTAATACCAATAAATTTAATTCTTTTATAATTTATTCTAATCAATTTTTTAAGAATATTATTAGTCTTTAATAAATGGGTTAGGAGAAAAAGAAAGGAGGTGATCCAGCCGCTCCTTCCAGAACGGCTACCTTGTTACGACTTAACCCCCATCGCCGGAAATATTTTCCTCCACCAAAGGCAGAGTTCAAATATTCCCGACTTTGTTGGCTTGACGGGCGGTGTGTGCAAGAGGCAAGAACGTATTCACCGCGGCATGACTGATCCGCGATTACTACCAATTCCGCGTTCATGAGGTCGAGTTGCAGACCTCAATCCCCACTGAGGGTAAGTTTGAGGGATTTGCTTGCTGTTGCCAGCTTGCTAAGCCCGCTGTCTTACCCATTGTAACATGTGTGTGGCCCAGGGCATAAGGACCATGCTGACTTGACGTCTGCCCCTCCTTCCTCCCCCCGAATCGGAGAGCAGTCTCTGCAGACAGATTTAACTGCAGACAGGGGTTGCGCTCGTTGTCCCACTTAAGGGCACTCCTCACGGAACGAGCTGACGACAGCCATGCAGCACCTGTCCCAGCCTTCTTGCGAATTATCTACCTTTCGGTAGACTAGGACGCTGGGATGTCAAGCCCTGGTGAGG
>CALLVF010000034.1 GCA_938010745.1 uncultured Patescibacteria group bacterium
AATTCCGGGATGTTAAAGTTTTTACTTATGATTTGAGCATATTCTTCTTTACGCATTCCTTCGATAAAGGTAATCCAGACATCAAGTGTTCCATGAGTTAGTGTTTCTATTATCTGATAAATATTCATAGAAGGAGATAAACTAAAATCTCCGGCTTGAATTTTTTTATCAAGACCCATTTTTTTTGTTGCAATATAAAAAACGATCTTATTTCGTATTAGTCCCTCATTGCTTAATTTTTTTGCAATGCTACTTAATGATTCACCACGATTAATGACAAATGTTTTTATCGTTTTATCATTTTTGTTAACCGGCATTGTTCCCTCTTTATAATACAAAAAAAGACTAATGTTGATGATGAGAAGGATTATAACCAAAAGATATATCTTTTTCATATTTTCTTATAGAATAGAAATTTTTAATTTTTCACTTTTCATTCAAATTCATATATAGGGAAATTTTTATTAGTAATTTCACCTTCTCTAAGACGATATTTGCTACTTGAATAAAAAATTGCCAATGGTTCTTTTTTATCAACACTATCATTAACTTTTTTTAGAAGGTAAATTCCAGCAGACTTATCAGCAGGTGCTCCTAATATTTTGGCAATTGCGTTTAGATTGTAGTTATTTATTCCTTTTATTTTGCCCCCCTGAGGAGAGCAAATTTCTAATTTGTTTGGTGAAATTTTTATCTTTTCACTTGAGATTTGATCATTTCCTTTTTGTGCTTTTAATATTTCTCTAAATTTTTTTAAAGCTTGGCCTGAGGTTAAAATTTTTTTTGCTTCTTCTAAACCCTTTTTTTTTATCTTAGCATCTGCATAGCAAATATCCAATAGTTTTCCTGCTAAGCGTAAAGCCTTTGCTTCTAGTTTTAATGGACGTTCTTTTTTTTGCTCCAGCACATATAAAACATCTCTTGCTTCAAGAATTGGACCAATGCCGTAACCTGCCGGTTCAAAAGTTTTATTTATATCAGAGATCACTTTGATGCTAAAACGATCAGCTAATAATTGGAATTTTTTAGCTACTTTTTCAGCATCAGAGGCAAGACGTATCTTCATTGTTTTTCCAACAGGAAGATCCAAAATTAAGTGAGTTGTCGAAGCAGCGACTTTTTTTGCCATTATTGATATTATGATTTTGTCAAAAGATTCAAAAGAAAGAGGTTCTTCGACTTTAATTATAACATCATCAGCGGGCGCAATGTTTAACTTTCTATTCCAAACTATACATCCACCTACGTTGTTGACTATGTTTTCGACCTCAGGTAAAGAAAAATCAACCTGAGCAAGAACTTCCATGACATCTGCCGTTCCTGCCGGAGTGGTAATGGCGCGTGAGGAGATTTTTGGTATTTTAAAGCCAGCAGCAGCAATAATTGGAACAATGATCATTGTTGTTCTTGTGCCAGCAACTCCACCTATTGAATGTTTATCTGCTACTATGCCTTTAAAATTAAGTTTACTTCCTGTTTCAACCATAGCTTTGGTAAAAAGATAAAGTTCCTCTGAAGAGTAACCATCCTTAAAAGAAGAGGCTACAAAGTATGTAACAAGTATATCGCTTAATCTTTTATTAGCTATCTCATCCATTATGGTATATATTTCCTTATATGATAATTTTTTTCCGATTAATTTTTTTTGGATAGCTTTTATTGCATTAAGACGGTTAGGACTGTCATTCATAGTGATTATAAATTTCAATAATTTTTTTTTGATATTCTTTTTCTTTGATTATTAATTTTGCTATTAAGTATACTTGCTTAATGTTCAAAACCGATGATAGAAATAAGTATAAACCAAAATAAACCAAACTGCAAATTAACAAAAGAAAAAAAATGTAAATTGTTCTTGTAGTATCAAAGATTAATTTGTCTAATATTTTCATGAGATTATATGTTATACACGATGATATAAGGGAGATGATTATTATTTTTAATGTTTCAATAATTAAAAATTTATAATTTAATCCATTTAATTTAATAAAAAGAAAAAACAAAAGTAGAAAAACATTAAAACTTATAGCCAAAGAAAATGATAAAGCTAAAGACCAAACAGGCAATTTGAGAAAAAGGATAAAGTAGATTGAAAAAAAAGTATTAATTGTTATCGCAACAATACTGATTATAAATGGTGTTTTGCTATCTAAAAAGGCATAAAAACAACGTGTAAGAAAATAATAGATATTATGAATTGGTAGAGACAAGGCAAAATAAGAAAGAGTTGTAGCTGTTTTTACAGTTGCATCCCAATCAAATTTCTCGCCACCAAAAAAAAGACGTACCAGAGGAGTTCTTGCAAAGATAAAAAATGATGCAACTGGTATAGAAAGAAACAAAAGATTAAGAATTGAGTCAGTTATTATTTTCTTTAATTCTTCTATTTTTCTTTCCTGATAAATTTCTGAAAGATAAGGTAATGCGGCTTGACCAAAAGCTATTCCAATTACTGATACTGGAAGGAGTTGTAAATGTTGAGCAAAATAAAAAATAGTGTATGATCCTGCGCCAAGAAATGTGGTTAAAGTTAAATCAATGGTGGAGTCGATTTGTGACGCAATGGTAGTTATTGTTCTTGGTAAAATAATTTTTACAAATTCAATTAAACCATGAGTTTTTTTAAGTATCAGTTGATAAGAAAATTTATATCTAAAAAGAATAGGAATTTGAATTAAAAAAAAGAATAATGCTCCAATTATAGTTCCAAAAATAGGTGCCTTTAATGAAAACTTATAAGAGAAAAAAAAGGTAATTGAAATAATTGTTAAATTATAAAATAAAGGCGCTAAGGTTGATAATAAAAAAACTTTGTTTGCTTGGGCAATACCAGTTAACAAATTACCTAAGATTAAGAAAGGTAACTGACCTACAAGAAGTAATCTAGAGAAAAAGATAATTTGATTATTTCTTTCAGAAGAATAACCAGGAGTGATAAGAGGTATTATTTTGTCAATGATTAAGAAAATAAAAATAACAAATATCGTCATCGATAGAAAAATAAAATTTATGATTGATGATATATTAGTATCTAACTTTTCTTTATTTTTTTGATATTTAATAAAGATAGGAATAAAAGCAGAAGTTAGAGCGCCGGTGATTAGTGTTTCAAAAATTAAATCTGGTATACGAAAGGACGCAAAAAAAATATCTAATTCCTCTTTTGTAAAAAATCCCGCAAGAACGCGATAGCGTAAAAAGCCAAAAAATCGACTTAGAAGCGTCATTGATGAAATAATAATAGCGGAAGAAAAAATGCTTCCTTGTTTTGAGAAGATAAAGATTTGAGTTTTTTTTATAAATCTATCCATTTTTTCAAATCCCACTTGACACTTTTTTAATTTTGGTGTTTAATGGTGTTATATGGTGTTTTTTGGTGAATATCATTTATCCTTTTCTGGTCCTGGTCGATTGTTGTTGCCAAAGAAATTAAGGGAACTTCTAAAGGGTGATACATTTATTTTAACAAAAGGTTTTGATTTTTGTTTAGCTGGTTTTGACAGGGATGATTGGGAAACGAGAGCTAAAGATTTATTGCAAGTATCACTGTTAGAACAGGAAAATTTAAAAAAAAGAAGATTATTAATTTCTTCAGTAGTTTACTTGGATATTGATAATCAAGGTAGATTTGTTATTCCTAAGAATCTTCTTGATTATGCACAACTTAAAAATGAAGCGGTAATCATTGGAGTGGGTGATCATTTTGAGATTTGGAATCCTGAAAAGTGGAGTAATTATGCACAGTCCAGTTCTTTTACAAGAAGTGATTAGCAATCTAGCTATTAAAAAAAACAATTTATATATTGATGCCACTTTTGGTGAGGGTGGATATGCTCTAGAGATTTTAAAAAAAGGGGGAAAAGTATTGGGAGTAGAATGGGATGAACAACAATATCAAAGATTAAGGGTTAAATATCATAAAGAATTATCAGGAAAAGAAAATTTAATATTAGTTAACGAAAATTTTAAAAATATAGAGAAAATAGCTAAAAAAAATAATTTTTTTCCTGTTGATGGAATAATTTTTGACTTAGGTTTATCAATGAGTCAAATAAAAAGTAGTCAAAGAGGTTTTTCGTTTAAAAAAGGTGAAGAAGAGCTTGATATGAGAATTAGCCGGAAAATAAAAATTAAGGCAAATGATTTATTAAACAGTTTAAGTGAAAAACAGTTGTATGAAATTTTTTCCAAAAATTCTGAAGAAGCTAGGGCTTTATCGATTGCCAAAGCAATAGTTAAAGCTCGTTCTAATAAAAAGATTAAATTAGTTAAAGACCTAATTGCAATTATTGATAGAACTCTAGGAAAAAAAGAAGAAGGCGTATATAGACGAATTTTTCAATCTTTGAGAATTGCCGTTAATGATGAATTTAACAATATAAAAAAGGGCTTGGAGGGTTCTTTTAATTTACTAAAAAAACCTGGGCGATTGATTGTGGTTAGTTTTCATTCACTCGAGGATAGGATAGTGAAAAAAATTGCTAAGGAAAAAAAACTTAAGATGATAACGAAAAAGCCAATAATTAGTAAAAGAAACTTGTCATTTGAAAAATCCGCTAAGCTAAGAGTCATTTATTTTAATTAGTGCAAATCAATATGAAATATCTAATTTGGTTTTTGCTTTTACTTTTAGTAATTTTAAATATTGGGGTTTTTATTTCCAGCATCAGATTAGCAGATGAAATTAGTTTTTTTGAAATAGAAACAAAAAAACTACATCGTGAAAACGTTGAATTAGAAAAGGAAATTTCTTTTTATGATTCCTATCAGTATGCAGCATCACAAGCTGCTGAATTAGGTTTTATTAAAAAGGCTACGCCTGTTTATTTAGAAAATTTACAATACGCATTTAAGCAATGAACAGGCTGAAATTACTTTTTATTTGTTTTTTCTTTCTTTATACTGCTATAATTACTAAAATTTTTTTTATTCAGGTTATATATTTTTTACCAGCTGGTCCAGATATTTACTTGCAAATTAATAAGATATACCCAGAGAGAGGAAAAATTTTTGATCGTAATCTTAAACCTTTAGTTTTAAATCAAAATAGTTATCAACTTTTTATTGAGCCAAAAAAAATCAAAGACATACAAAAAACAATATTGCAACTAAGCGAGGTTTTAAACATTGATGAGACATCCTTAAGTGCAAAAATTGATAAAGAAAAATATTGGATAGCTTTATTTGATAATGTGGATGAAAAAACAAAGGATAAAATTATTAATTTACAATTACCCGGTGTAGGATTAAACTATCAAACAAAAAGATTCTATCCTGAAGCTTCTTTATCGGCTCATCTTTTAGGATTTGTTGGAAAAAATACCGAAGGAAAAAACGTTGGTTATTTTGGTTTAGAGGGTTTTTATGATAAAGATTTGGCAGGAATAGCTGGATTTGTTAAATCGGAAAGAGACATTTTGGGTAAACCAATATTACTTGGTAGTCAAGATAAGATAGCATCAGAAAATGGTCGTGATTTAGTACTTACCATTGATAAAACCGTTCAAGAAGTAAGCAAGCAAAAATTAAAAAATGCCATCGAAAAATATCAAGCAAAGCAAGGATGTGTAATCATTGCTAATCCACAAACAATGGAAATATTAGCAATGGTTTGTTTGCCTGATTTTGACCCCGCTAAATACTATTTTTTTTCTGAGTCAGATTTTAAAAATCCTGTTGTTTCTGATCTTTTTGAACCTGGTTCAATATTTAAGCCGTTAATTATGGCCGCAGCAATTGAAGAGAGGAAAGTTATGCCAAATGATTTATATAACGAAATAGGTCCTGTTGAGATGGGAAAATATAAAATAAAGACTTGGGATAATAAATATGAAGGAGAGATATCCATGACGAGAATTTTGGAAAAGTCATCAAATGTAGGAATGGTTTATGTTGGGAGTAAATTAGGAGGAAGCTTAATTTTAAACTATCTAAAGAAGTATGGATTCGGAGAACCAACAAGCATTGATCTTCAAGGAGAAATTAGCGGTTATTTAAAGTCGGATAAAGAATGGTATCCTATTGATTATGCCACAGTAACTTTTGGTCAAGGCATTGCTGTCACTCCCATACAAATGATTACTGCATTTAGTTCTCTTGTCAATGGTGGTAAATTAATGAAACCATATGTTGTTTCTCAAATAATTTCTTCATCTAGGAAGAAGTTGATAAAACCAAAGTTAGTCCGTCAGGTAATTAGCGAGAGGACTTCGCAGATAATAAAAAAGATGTTAGAATCAACCATTGAAAATGGCGAAGTCAGATGGGCAAAACCTAAAGGTTATTCAATTGGAGGTAAGACTGGCACTGCTCAAATACCTTTGGAAGGGCATTATGACCCTTCAAAAACAATTGCTTCCTTTATTGGTTTTGCTCCTGTTGATAAGCCGATTTTTGTTACCTTGGTGATCCTTCGTGAACCAAGGACATCACCTTGGGGATCAGAAACTGCTGCTCCCTTATTTTTTGAAATCGCAAAAGAGCTTATAGTATACTATGGTATTTTGCCAGATAGATAAATAACTAAGATTAACATGTTTCATACAAAATTGAAATTTATAATTCAAAGGATTAAAAATATTTTACATTTATTTGAGGCAATTGTCGCTAATATTTATTATCAATTTCCCAGTAAAAAATTAAAGGTGATTGGGATAACTGGAACAGATGGAAAAACAACAACCACACATCTGATTTACCATATTTTAAAATCAGCTGGCAAGAAAGTCTCAATGATTTCAACGGTTTACGCCAAAATTGGAGAAGAAAGTATTGATACTGGTTTGCACACTACCACCCCGGGAGTTTTTTTTCTTCAGAAACTTTTAAAAAAATCAATAGAAAATGGCGATGAATACTTTATCCTGGAAACCACCTCTCATGCTCTCGATCAAAATCGAGTATGGGGAATAAAATTTGCCGTAGGACTAATCACTAACATAACCCATGAACATTTAGATTACCATAAGAGCTATCAAAATTATCTTAAAACAAAAGTTACGTTATTAAAAAAAGCTGAAGCGAGATTTGTAAATACTGAAGATGAATCCTATCGATTTATCAAAAATTATAAATTAAAAATTGAGGGTTATAATCAAAAGTTAAAAATTTTGAAGGCAGTAGGTAATTTAACAAAATTTAATCGCCAAAATTATGCCGCTGCCTATTCAGTTTGTCATTATTTAGGCTTAACTGATAGGCAAATAATCGAGGCGATGAAATCTTTTAAATTGCCACCAGGTCGAATGGAGTTAGTTTATAATGGGTTATTTAAAGTGATCATTGATTTTGCTCATACTCCTAATGCTTTTAGGCAAGTTTTGCCGGAAGTAATAAGCAAATATCTTAAAAAAAGAGGAAGACTAATTCATGTTTTTGGAGCTGCAGGTTTAAGGGATGATAGTAAGCGTCCCCTAATGGGTGAGGTCAGCGCTTATTACTCTGATGTTGTTATTTTAACGGAAGAAGATTATCGAACTGAGAATTTGTACAAGATCTGTAAACAAATTGCCTCAGGTATCCTAAAAAAAAAATTTAAATTCATTGACAAAAATCTACTAAGCGGGGATGCTAAAAAAATTTATACAATAATTCCCAATCGAGATGAAGCAATAAGAAAAGCGATTGATATTGCTCAAAAAAATGATGTGGTTATTATTACCGGTAAAGCTCATGAAAAAAGTCTTTGTCGGGGAAAAATTGAATATCGGTGGGATGAGTTTGCCACTGTTTTAAAATATGTTAATTTACGATCAAAAACTTAAAATCTTTTACTCAAATAAAATAAACGATAGCAGATATTTCGCCGGTTTTGGCACCCGTTCTCTTGGTGATGCCAGAAAAATTGCCAATATTTTTAATTTTTTTAGCAAAACAAATACTTCCTACAAAACACTTGTTCTTCCCGAACAAATCCATTCTACAAACATTGCTCTTCTAAAAGAAAAAATTACTGAAACTTTTAAAAAAATTGAAGAAGTTGATGGGTTAATTACAGTCGAATCGAAAATGATTCTTACCGTAAAGACGGCAGATTGTTTACAGATAATTTTTGCCGATAAAAAAAAAGGGATAATTGGTATTTCCCATCAAGGTTGGAGAGGTAGTAGAAAAAGAATGGTTGAAAATATGGTAAAAAAGATGATTGAGGTGGGAAGTAGAAAAGAAGATATTTTAATTGCCTTTGGTCCCTCAATTGGTAGTTGTTGTTATGATATTACCAAGGATCGTTATTATCTTTTTTTGGAGGAATTTAATGGTTACTCCGATAAAATTTTCACTTGGCGTTCTGGTAAATGTTACTTAAATTTACCACTTTTAAATTATTTACTATTAGTAAATTTTGGGATTCCAAAAGAGAATATTGATTTTTTCCCTTTCTGTACCAAATGTGATCACAAACGTTTTTTTTCATTTAGACGGGAGAGAAATAATAATAAAAAATATGGAGAAATGTTAAGTTTTATTTTAAAGCTTGACTAGACTAATTTGAAAAAATTAAAAATTTTTTATCTAATATGAATCTATTAAAGCAAGCAAAAAATATATTTATCGTTGGCATAAAAGGGGTGGCGATGGCCAATTTAGCTTTAATTTTCAAAAAAATGGGTAAGATGGTTAGTGGATGCGATGTGAAGGAGGAGTTTATTACCGATGATCTTTTAAAAAAAAACAGGATTAGTTGGCAGAAAGGTTTTAACCAACTGCCTGATAATATTGATTTAATTATTTATTCGGCAGCTCATGGTGGAGTAAATAATCCTTTAATTGATCAGGCTAAAAAAAAGGGTATAAAATCAATCTCTCAAGCCCAAGTATTAGGTTATCTTATGAGTGATTTTGAAACAAAAATTGCTGTTTGTGGTAGTCATGGTAAAACCACCACCGCTTCTCTTCTTGTTTATTCACTAATCCAACTAGACAAAAAACCTAGCTATTTAGTTGGAACACCCAAGTTCAATGATTTTTGGGGTGGAGATTATCAAAAAAGTGAATTTTTTGTGGCGGAGGCTGATGAATATGCTACGAGTCCTCCCGCTGTTAAAACACCAAAATTTCACTTCCTTACTCCAGACTTCATAATTGCCACAAATATAGATTTTGATCATCCCGATGTCTACAAAGATATTAACCACACAAGAAAAGCTTTTTTTAAGTTTTTTGCCAATCGAAAGTTGATTTTAAACATTGATGATCCTAGTCTTGTTGAAGCAACTAAAACATTAAAGTGTTTAAAATTAATTACTTATGGTTTCTCAAAAGAAGCTCAATATCAAATAGTTAATTGGAAAACCAATGAGGATGGAACAGAGTTTTCGCTAAAAAAAAATGACTATGTAAAAGATTGTCAAGATTTTTTAAAAGCGACATGGAAAAAAAATCATCGAACTGAAGAAATTGCCGCCTTTAAAATTTCCCTTTTTGGTCAACATAACATCGCCAATGCCACTGCTGTAGTTATTCTACTTTTTCAACTAGGTTTTGGAGAAGAAGAGATAAGAAATGCTATTATTAGTTTTACTGGGGCAAAAAGACGGTTTGAAAAGATATATTCAAGAGGCATTTTTTTATTCGATGACTACGCTCATCATCCCCGTGAAATTATGGCAACCATTGAGGCAGCCAGAAAAAGATTTCCTCGAAGAAGAATAATTGTAATCTTTCAACCCCATACCTATTCGCGTACAATGTCGCTTTTACAAGATTTTGCTAACAGTTTATCCTATGCTGATCAAGCTTTTATTCTTCCTATTTTTTCCTCAGCAAGAGAAAAAAAAGAAAATTTTTCCGTTTCCTCATCTGATATTGGGGAATTAAACCCCAATAAGTTAATACTTGTTTCCTCTAAAGCTAATTTGATTAAACAATTATCTTCTTTTCTTCAACAGGGAGATGTTATTTTTACCATGGGGGCAGGAGATGTTTATAAGCTTAAAAATGATATAATAAAACTAATAGCCAATGTTAAATCATAAAACAAAAATTGAAAGAAATAAAGATCTTTTTCCATACCTGACGATTAGAATTCACGCTAAGGCTGAATCTTTTTATGAGGCAAAAACAAGAGATGATTTAATTTGGGCAAAACATTATGCCAAGACAAAAAATATTCCCATATTTATTTTGGGTGGAGGTTCAAATTTAGTACCTT
>CALLVF010000035.1 GCA_938010745.1 uncultured Patescibacteria group bacterium
ATTTTTTTTAACTATTTTTTTATTTGAAAGCATATTTATGGTTAATATTAAAAGAAGGAGAATTATAATTAAAACACTAAAAGCTATGATAAAAAAAAATTTTTTAGAATTATTTCTCATTTTAGATAATTAATTGTTATAAATTTTGATTTGACTTTGTATTAAAAAATGTTCATAATTAAATTATGAGTGGTTTCTTTGATTTTATAAAAAAAACACAGAAAGAATCAACTGATGATAAAATAAACCAGGGAGTAAAGTCGGTAACTAATTTGACTAATGATTCAGTTTCTGTTGCAAATGTACCTTACTCTGGAATTGGAGTAACTCCAACAGGCAGGATACCTTACTCAGGTATAGGAAACATACCATCAAGAATTAATCCTACAGTAAACAGTAATTCTCAAACAAATTATTCAGTGATAAATGATGAAAATAAAAACATCTCTTTTTCACCTCAAGAAACCTATCCTAAAAATCCATACAATCAAAACTTCTCTGCTAAATCAAAAGAAAAAAGCGAAATAAAAAAACAAGAAGAACTTGATTTAATGACTCATTTAACTCAAAGATCAAATAGAGTATTTCTCTCTGCTCAAAATAAAGCTAAAGAATTAAAAAATGAGTACATAGATAGTGAGCATCTACTTCATGGACTTTTGTCTGACTCAGAGATTTATAATATTTTAGTCGATCTAAAAACTCACCCTCAATTGGTAGAAGAGGAACTGAATAAATTTTATAGAAAGGATAATAAAGATAGAATTCCTCAACTATCACCAAGAGTAAAAAGAATAATTAATAACTCTCTAATTATTGCCCGAAAGTTAGGTTTTGAATTTGTTTCTCCTGAACACTTACTTTTGGCTTTATATGAGGAAGGTGAGGGTGTTGGATCACGTATTTTGGCAAAACTTGGTTTGAAAAAGGAAGATTTAAACAAAAAAATTATTGGAAAAAAAGAAGGATTAGAAGAGCAGGATAGAAATGCAAAACAAAAGAAAAATGTTCTTCAGCAGTATACAATTGATTTAACTGCAAAAGCTGCTCAAGGACTTCTTGACCCAGTGGTTCAACGTGCCGAGGTGATTGAAAGAGTAATTCATATTTTATCTCGACGAACAAAAAATAATCCTGCTCTTGTTGGAGAAGCGGGTGTGGGAAAAACTGCAATAATTGAAGGATTAGCGCAAAAAATCGTAGTAAAAGCCGTTCCTGAGCCCCTTTTAAATAAAAAAATTCTTCAGCTTGATTTAATGAGTATTTTGGCAGGTGCTTCTCATCGAGGAGAATTTGAAGAAAGGATAAAAGATCTCCTTGAACAGTTAAAAGCAGCGCAAGGACAAATAATTCTTTTTATCGATGAAATACATAATATTGTTGGTGCTGGCGCAGCAGGTGAGGGTTCACTTGACATTTCTAATTTTTTAAAACCTGCATTAGCAAGGGGCGAGTTGCAATTGATTGGTGCTACTACTCTAACTGAGTATCGGAAATACATCGAAAAAGATCCAGCTTTGGAGCGTCGTTTTCAACCAGTTCTTGTCCCAGAACCAACTGAAGAGCAAGCGATAAAAATGCTTAAAGCTCTTAAAGATAAATATGAAGCTTTTCATCGGGTTAAAATTCCACAAGAGGCAATTGAGGCAGCAGTAAAACTTTCAAAACGATATGTTGGCGATAGATTTTTACCAGATAAAGCAGTTGATTTAATTGATGAGGCGGCTTCCGCTGTTCGTTTACCATTAATTTCTTTACCTGAGGAAATAAGGTCGCTTGAAGAGCGGATAAAAGAATTACAACAAGAGTTAGCGGAGGCAGAAAAAAGAGGTGATAGAGTTAAGGCAAGGATTCTTCGTTCAAAAGTTAATGATTTAAAATTTAATCTAAATGAAAAAAAGGAGCAATACCAGATAAAAAAAGGACAAACGACAACTGAAGTTACAGTAGATATTATCAAAGATATAGTCTCCCGTTGGACTGGTATTCCTGTAACAAAAATTACTTCTTCTGAAATTGAAAGACTAGCTTCCTTGGAAAAAATTATTCATCAAAGATTAATTAATCAAGAAACCGCTGTTGAAGCAGTAGCTCAAGCAGTTCGACGTGGAAGAGCAGGGTTAAAGTCAACAAAAAGACCCATTGGTAGTTTTGTTTTTTTGGGGCCAACAGGAGTTGGTAAGACTGAACTGGCAAAAACTTTAGCGGATGTTTTATTTGGACAAGAGGAGGCGATGATTCGTTTTGATATGACAGAATACATGGAAAAACACGAAGTGGCAAAACTTTTAGGTGCTCCTCCTGGCTATGTCGGCTATGAGGAGGGAGGAAAGTTAACTGAGGCTGTTCGTAGGCGACCATACAGTGTTGTTCTTTTTATGAAGTTGAAAAGGCTCATCCTGATATATTTAATATTCTTCTTCAAATTTTAGATGATGGGAGATTAACTGATAATAAAGGAAAAACAATATCTTTTAAAAATACAGTTGTCATTTGTACCTCAAATATTGGAACTTCAGTTATTCAGGAGGAAATTTTAAAAAGCGGTAAAGTAGCGATTGAGGAGCCACCAATGATTTCAACTTACACTTTTTCACCAAGAGGAAGAGAAATATTGACAATTGGCAACAAATATTTTGAAAGGGAATTAGGTCAGCATGAAATTGAATCAAAAAGCACTGAACAAAATCAAACAGAAGAAAAAGAAAGTTATCAAAGCGTAAACAGTTGGAAAAAAGGAATGCTACTGGATTATTTTGCGGGGCAGGAGATTGAAGAAGAGAAAAAAGATGGAGAAAAAACAAAGTCAGAATTTCCTATTCTAGGTTTTGATACTCATGCAATCTCACCCAAAGGTGTTGAAATGATAACTAAAGGAAATGATTTATTCTATCGCAACTCCACTACTTCCAAGATTTGGAAAAAAATGACTTTAATTGATTTTTTTAAAGACCATTTAGTTATTAATGCTTTACCCGATGCCCCAGAAGAACAGTTGCCAACTATTAAGCTAAAAACTCACGCGATTTCTCCAGAGGAGGAGGAAATAATTACTTATAAAGATCGCTTTTGGAGAAGAAAAGGGGAAGTAAAAGATTGGCAAACAGGTCGTTTGAGAGATTACTTTAATGAACAAAAGATACAAGAAGGAGAGTTTCCTCTAAATTATTGGGATATTCACCTTTTTACACCACGTGGTGATGAAATAATTATAGTAGGCGATCGTCTTTGGATAAAAAATTTTGAAAATAATATTTGGCAAGTAAAAACTCTTAAAGAATATTTTGGTGAAGATTTTCCTCTGGAAAAAGAACTTGAGGAAAAAAATAAAGTTGAACAAGAGTTGGAAAAAAGAAGGTATGAGATGATAAAGGAAAAAGTAATGGGAGAGCTTATTAAATTCTTTCGTCCTGAACTTATTAACCGTTTTGACGAAGTGATTATTTTTGAGCCTTTACGCTTCTCTCATATGATGGAAATTGTAAGATTACAACTAAAAGAAGTTGGTAAGTTATTAGAAGATCAAGAGATCGGTTTTTTGTATACTGAATCTGCAGTTAAAGAAATTGTTCATGTTGGTTTTGATCCGATATATGGGGCAAGACCACTTAGACGAGCAATTCAAAAGCTTATTGAAAATCCAATTTCAACAATGATTATTGAAGGTAAAGTTAAGTCAGGAGATCAAGTATTAGTTGACTTTGATGGAAATAACTTTGTTTTTAATATAGAAAGAGTTGAACTAGTTGAAACTGAAAAAAATATTAAAGGAAAAGTTTTGAATTTTTTATGTGAGATTTGTGCTAATCGATTTAAAACTGAGGTAATTGATAATGCTACTACAATTTGTTCAAGATGTGCATCAAGACAAGTTCAAGAGACTGTAGAAGAAGAAAAGAATCATATGAATTTAAACAATTTTCAAACAAATTCTCAATCTCAAGAAAAAACATTTGAATTGAATCAATCGCAAGAGACAGTAACTAATCAAATAAATAATGCTTTTCAAAATCAAAGTATAAGTTCTTTTTCTACTATTTCCTAAAATGGAGATAAACTTTACTCCTCTTAATATTGAAAAATTAAAAGGTAGTGATAATAATTTAAATACAATACTGCTTTTAATTACTACATTAACAATGATGGTTTTGGCAGTATTGCTTTTTGTTTTGATTCAAAAAAAAGTTGACACTGTTAATCAAGATGTCAGATTAGAACCAACAATTACTCTTCCGGTAACAGAAAAACCAGTTCCTACGGTTGGGGATTTTCCCACTCCTTTACCATCAATAACCCTTAATTTATCACCAACAATTGAGACAACAGTAAGTCCAACAATTGAGGCAACAGTAAGTGCTAATTAAATTTTAAAAATTTACTATGAAAAATTTATTTTTAGCTCAAAAAGTTAAAATTGGCGAAAAAGGAGAGATTGAAGGACCTCTGGTTGGAATAAATAATATTGGTGACTTGATTAATCGGATTCTTCCTATACTAATAAGTTTTGCAGGTTTAATTCTTCTTTTTACTTTAATTTGGGGTGGTTATGATTTTATTAATTCTCAGGGTGAAGCTCAAAAAGTGAAAAGCGCTCAAGCAAAGATTACAGCAGGAATTATTGGTATAGTCTTGCTTGTTATTTCTTATTTACTGAGTCGCTTGATTTCTAAGATATTTGGTTTAGGAGAGGGAATTTTTTAATTATAAAAGGTTAATTATTTTCTTTTTTTAAAATAGATTGAGTGTTTTATGTTCTTCTCCTTAGCAATAAAATTTAAATTTTAAAAAATTTTACCAACAACTTTTAATAATTTTCAAATATTAACAGTTGCCACTAATGTGCCTATTTTTTCGCCTTGAAGGATTTTTTCAATATTTTCAGAATTTTGAAAATTAAAAACAACAATTGGCATCTGTCTTGTTTGGCAAAGAGCAAAAGCAGTATTATCCATTACTTTAATTCCTTTTTCCAGGGCTGTCTGATAATCAATAAAATCAATTTTTTTAGCATCGGGATATTTTTTAGGATCTTTGTCATATATGCCATCGATATTTGAGGCTTTAAGAATGATATCACATTTAAGCTCAATTGCTCGAAGTGCTGCCGCTGAATCTGTTGTAAAATAAGGATTCCCAGTGCCTCCAGCCAAGATAACAATTCTTCCTTTTTCCAAATGGCGAAGCGCTCTTCTTCTTATAAAGAACTCACAAACTGATGGTACATTTATCGCCGACATAACTCGGGTATTTTCTCCTAATCTCTCTAAGCTTTCTTGCAAAGCTAAAGCATTAATAATTGTGCCTAGCATTCCTATTTGATCAGCTACAGTATGATCAACATCAGTTCCTTCAGTGTCTCGCCCTCTGAGAATATTGCCTGCACCTACAACTAAAGCCATTTCCACACTAGTGTTTTCTCTCAATTTTTTGATAATAGAGGCTATCATGCTTATCCGGTTGAAGTCAACAGGATGATTATCGTTTCCAAAAATTTCTCCGGTTAATTTAAGTAATATCCTTTTATACTTTATTGACTTTTTCACCATAAATGTTTTAAATATTATATCATTTGCAAAATAAAAATACCATGATTTTAAAAAAAATAGATTTATTCAATTTTCGCAATTTTAAAAAGGCTGCGTTTCTTTTAAATCCTTTTTTAACTCTTATATTCGGAGAAAATGCCAAAGGAAAAACTAGTCTCCTTGAGAGTATTTACTTTTTAATTAGTGGTGTTGGTTTTAGAGAGGACAAAGAGGAAGAGCTAATTTTTTTAGGAAAAAAAAATTGTTGGGTTGAAGGTAGCTTGATAGAAGCTGATAAAAATTACCAGTTTAAAATTCTTTTAGAAAAAAGATCAGAAGGTGTTGAAAAAAAATTTTATTTTGAGAAGGTAAAGAAAAATTATTTTCAGTATAGAAATAATCTTCCTAGGGTAGTCCTTTTTTCTCCAGAACAAATTAGAGTAATTAACGATGCACCAGGATGGCGACGTTTATACTTTGATAAATTTATTAGTCAATATGATATTGATTATAAAACGCATCTTAACAACTATGAAAACGCACTGCGAAGAAGAAATAAAGTTTTAGAAAAAGAAAAGGATGAGGATAAAATAAAGGAGGAATTACAATTTTGGAATGACTATCTTGAAAGAGAAGCTAGATACATCACTGATAAAAGAAAAGAATATATTTGTTTTTTAAATAACCATTTTAAATTAGAAAATAAAAAATTCATCATTAAATACTTAAAAAATGAATTTACACAAGAAAGATTAAAAGATTTTTATAAGGAAGAATTAAGATTAAAAAAAACTTTAATTGGTCCTCAGCGAGATGATTTTCAAATTTATCTTGTTGGCGAGTTTGAAAAAAATATTCATATTTATGGATCACGCAGTGAGCAACGATTAGCTCTTTTTTGGCTTAAAGTTAATGAGATAAATTACTGCGTTGAAATCATTAAAAAAAGACCAGTAATTCTTTTGGATGATGTTTTTTCTGAACTCGATTTTCATCATAAAAAATTAATTTTAGATTTGGTAAAAAAATATCAGACAATTGCCACAACCACTGAGATTGAGATTTGTGAAATGATTGAAGTACCAAAAACAATTATTAAACTCTGAGGTTTTATAAAAAAATTTTATATGAAGTAATTTAGCTGGTTTTATTAAAGCTTTATTTAATTAAGTCATAAAGTGTAATTTAAGTTTTTCTATGGCTTAGTTATTATTCGTTTACTTTTTTGTAAGCGGAGGTGAGAGGATTTGAACCTCTGATTCCGTTTTTTCCGGAATACTGGTTTTCGAGACCAGCCCGTTCAACCACTCCGGCACACCTCCTTTTCTAATATTTTACTAAATTATAAGTCTTAATTTAATTTTCTTATTACCGCCTTAACAACACCAAATATTTGAAGCTCTTGACGGGGAATAAGAGGTGGGTATTTAGGATTAGCGGCTTCAAGATAAACAATTTGTTGTTTTTTATCTTTTTTTAATATTTTAAGTGTCCATTCTTTGTCAATTTGAGCTAAAACAATTGTTCCAGGAGTGGCTTCTTTTTTTCTTTCAATAATAACAATATCACCATCAAAAATACCAATACCAGAAAGCGAATCTCCACTTACTTTTAAAAGAAAAGTGGAATTTGGGTCTTCAATCATATACTCATCTAATGTTAAATAATTTCTATCTTCCTCAGCTAGAATTGGAAAACCAGCTTTAATTTGTCCTAAAAAGGGGAGAGCGAAAAATTTTGAGGTTGGGGCTAATTTCTTATTTTCTTTTTTTATAAAACCTTCATCAATCAAACTTTTGATGACTTTAAAAACAGCATTTTTGGAAGAAAAACCAAAAATTTTCAACATTTCAGAGTAAGAAGGCAATCTTTTAAACTTTTTATAAAATTTTTTAAGTTGGGAAAGTTTTTCAATCATATAAGTTATTATAGTAAACAATCGTTCACTTTGTCAAGAGGAATAAGTACTAACATCTAACTTTCAAACTTCATCATGTCTAGGTAAAAAGTGGAACGTATAACGCATATAATTCCTAATTTATAACTTTTAACTGATAATATAGAGTATTCCAATATTGAAGATTGAATTTTTAATTGTAATTTTTAACTTTTGATTTTAAACTTTTAATTTTAGGCTTTTAATTTTAATAATGAATTTCTATTTTGTATTTACTAATAATTACTTCCAACCATAAAAATTTTTTAATTTCCAATCTTTTTAGGAAAAAGTTGTGGTTGTCAAAGAAAAAATTAAAAATTGTTAAATATAAAAATTAAGGTTATAATATCTATATGTCATCATTTGAATTTGAAGAATTTTTTTATCGATTAATACTTTCATTGCTGCTTATTTTTTCTTACTTTTTCCTGTCAAAATTTGTTAAAAGAAATATTGATAAATTTTTTATAATTGGTCAGAAAAAAATTGTTAAAAGAATAAAAACTGTTCGTTTTTTCACTCAAAGTATCTTTGATAGTGTTGTGTTAATTTCTATTTTGCTAATTATTTTCTCAATTTGGGGTTTCAACATTACTCCTTTTCTAACTGGAGCGGGGATTTTTGGTTTAGCAATAACTTTTGGCGGTCAGAATTTGATTAAAGATTTAATATCTGGTTTTTTTATTTTATGGGAAAATCAATTTAATGTTGGGGATAGAGTTAAAATTGGTAATTTTGAGGGTGAGGTTTATAAGATGACAATGAGAATGACAGTTTTAAGAGATGATAAAGAAAATTTAATCTATATTCCTAACTCTCAAATTAACTCTGTAGTTAAGCTAAAAAAAAGAACGTAAAGACAAATTATTCTTTATTTTTCTAATGCTAACTTTTTTAAGTTTAAATTTTACATATTATTTTAGGAGTTTTTAGTAGATATATAATCTTCTTTAACTAAAGGTTGCCGTTTAGCTTGGAAAATAAAAAGAAATTATATAATAATACTTTATAAAATTATTTATTCTGCATTGCTTGAATAATATTTTGAGGAACTTCCTCATAATGAGAGGGTTCCATATAGAAAAAACCCCTACCTTCAGTTAAGGAGCGAAGGACAGTGGCATACCCTGAAAGCTCTGCCAGTGGCACATATGCTTTTATGACTACTGCTTTTGCTTTTTTTTCTGTCCCTAAAATTTTTCCTCTTTTTGAAGAAATATCACCGATAACTGTTCCCATAAAATCTTCAGGTACTGTTACTTCTAGTTTCATAATTGGTTCAAGCAAAGTCAAATCGGCTTTTTTTGCTGCCTCTTGTAAGGCGATGGAGCCAGCGATTTTGAAGGCAATATCTGAGGAGTCAACTTCATGATAGCTACCATCGTACAATGTTACCTGGATGTCAGTTAATGGATAACCTAAAAGAACTCCTTTTTCCATCGCTTCAATTACACCTTTTTCAACTGAGGGAATAAATTCAGAAGGAATTACCCCCCCTTTTATTTTATTAACAAATTTAAATCCCTCTCCACGTGTTAATGGTTCAATTTTAATAAGACAATGACCATATTGACCGTGGCCACCGGTTTGCCTAATATATTTTCCTTCAGCTTCAGCTGTCTTTGTGATTGTTTCTTTATAGGCTACTTGTGGTTTTCCTACAGTCACATTCATTCCCATCTCGCGTCTCATTCGATCAACTAAAATTTCAAGATGAAGTTCGCCCATTCCAGAGATAATTGTTTGTCCTGTTTCATGATTTATTTTTACTTTAAAAGTGGGATCTTCTTCCGATAATCGCTGTAGGGTGTAAGATAGTTTTTCTTGATCTGCTTTAGTTTTTGGTTCAATAGCCAAAGAGATGACTGGTTCAGGGAATGATATTTTTTCAAGAAGAATTGGTTTTTGTTGGGTGGCTAAGCTATCACCAGTTCGTGTTTCTTTTGGCCCAACTAAAGCAACAATTTCACCTGCGAAAGCTTTATCGATTTCTTCTCTTTGATTAGCATGCATTAAAAGAATACGACTAACTCTTTCTTGTTTATCACGATTAACATTGTAGACATATGAACCTGAAGTTAAAGTACCTGAGTAAATTCGAGTATAAGTGAGTTTACCAACATGGGGATCAAGTTGAATTTTAAAAGCTAAAGCAGTAAACTCTTCTTCATTTGTAAGTTTTCTTGATTCTTCATTACTAGTTTTTGGATTAACTCCTTTAATTTCTTTAAGATCAATAGGAGAAGGTAGGTAATCAACTATTGCATCAAGCAGTGGTTGAACTCCCTTGTTTCGAAGTGATGATCCGCAAAAAACTGGAATTAATTTATAGGAAATAACTGCTTTACGTAAAGCTTTTTTCAGCTCATCGACAGATATTATTTCATTTTCTAAATATTTATGAAGAAGTGTGTCATCAGTTTCAGCAATTTGTTCAATAAGTTTTGCCCTCCAAATTTCAACTGTTTTTCTAATTTCTTCAGGTATTTCATTTTTAATTGTGTATTTAGTGCCTTGAGGATCTTGATCCCAAATGAGTGCTTTTAAATTAAGAAGATCAACAACACCTACAAATTCTTGTTCTTTGCCAATTGGGTAAACCATCACTGCTGGTTTAGCTCCTAATCTTTCCTCAACTTCTTTAACAGTTGCTTCAAAATCCGCTCCTAACTTATCCATTTTATTGATAAAACAGATTCTTGGTACTCTGTACTTATCTGCCTGTCGCCAGACAGTCTCTGATTGACTTTGTACTCCTTCCTCAGCATCGAAAATAACCACTCCGCCATCTAAAACCCTTAAAGACCTTTCAACTTCTGCAGTAAAGTCTACATGACCAGGAGTATCTATAATATTAATTCTTACTCCTTTCCAAAAGGTAGTGGTAGCGGCAGAGACGATGGTAATTCCTCTTTCTTTTTCCTGAGGCATCCAATCCATTTGCGTTGTTCCTTCATCAATGTTGCCTAATTTATAAGTTCGACCGGTATAAAAGAGGATTCTTTCAGTAGTAGTGGTTTTACCTGAGTCAATATGGGCAATAATGCCAACATTGCGAATTTTGTCTAAATCTACCAGACGGTTTTTAGTAATTATATTTTGAGCCATAGATAATTTAGATTAAGATAATATATTTTTTCTTTGGGTTTCACCATCTAAGATGAGCAAAAGCTTTGTTGGATTCAGCCAATTTTTCTGTTTGTAATCTTTTAGTAACCGCTTCTCCTTGATTTCTTGAGGCATCTAAAATTTCCTGATAAAGTTTTTCCTCAAATTTATGGTATTGTTTGTTGGATCGTTTTTTAGCTGCCTCAATAATCCAATTCAGGGCCAAATATAATTTTCTTTGTCGTGATACTTCAACTGGAACAAGATAAGAAGCGCCACCTAATCGGCGCGGTTTAACCTCAAAAGTTGGAGCAACATTTGCTATTGCTTGATGAAGAATTTTAATTGGATCGGATGACTGATTTTTTAGTCTTTCCAATGCCTTATAGACAATTTTTTGAGCTATGGATTTTTTGCCATCAGTCATAACGTAATTGATTAATTTAGCTACTTCCAGGCTATTATAAATTCTATCTGGTTTAATTGTCCTTTTTTTATAGGCGTGTCTGGGCATACTAATAAAATAAAAATTTGAATTCTATAAATTACCTAAAAAAAGTAATTCAAATAAAAATTAGATTCAACTAACTTGTTTTTAATTCAGAAACTTTTGTTCCGTACTTAGATCTAGAAGTTTTTCTACCAGTGACACCAGCTGCATCAAATTTCCCTCTAACAATATGATATTTAACTCCCGGTAAATCTTTAACTCTTCCTCCGCGAACTAAAACAATTGAATGCTCGGCAAGATTATGACCAATACCTTGAATATAAGCTGTGACTTCAATCTTATTAGATAGTCTTACTCTTGCTACTTTTCTTAGTGCGGAGTTTGGTTTTTTTGGTGTCATAGTTCTAACTACAGTGCAAACTCCTCTTTTTTGTGGGTTATTTAAAGAGATATATTTGCGTTTTATTGAATTAAAATTTAGTTTAAGTGCGGCCGCTCTTGATTTTTTAAGCCGCTTTTTCCTTCCTTTCTTTACTAGTTGGTTGATTGTTGTCATATTTACTTAAAAAATTACCATAATATTTTTCAATTAATTCTTTGGTTACCGGAATT
>CALLVF010000036.1 GCA_938010745.1 uncultured Patescibacteria group bacterium
GGTAAAAATAGATGGTAAAGATGAAGTAATAAGATTAATTGGTATTAACACTCCAGAGACAGTTGACCCAAGACGGTCGGTTGAATGTTTTGGTAGGGAGGCTTCAGATAAAGCAAAAGAAATCTTAACAGGCAAAAAAGTCTTTCTTGAAGCTGACCCAACTCAAGCTGATAGAGATAAATATGGCAGAATTTTGCGATATGTATTTTTGGAAGATGGGACAAATTTTAATAAACTGATGATTATGGAAGGTTTTGCATTTGAATACACCTACTATATCCCTTACAAATACCAAAGCGAGTTTAAAGAAGCAGAGAAAAAAGCAAGAGAGGCAAAAAAAGGCTTATGGGCTGATGATGCTTGTATATTGGCCACTCCAACATCACAAACAAACTCCACTACTTTCAACCAAGTAAAAACAAATCAATGTCAATACCCTTGCAATGGCCCCGATAGAGACTGCTCTGATTTTCAAACCCAAAAGCAAGCGCAAGATTTTTTCAACTGCTGCGGTTTCTCCCCCACTTATGATCCGATGAATTTAGATAAAGATAAAGATGGAAAGGCATGTGAATTGTTGCCGTAAGAAAGGAATAAAGAAGAGAAAAAAATGATATAATAAAAAAATGAATAATTTAATAAAAATTCTGGAATTACTTCTTAAAAAAGATAAAAGATTTTTTAGCGATAAAGGTGATCTTTTGAAAAACAAAATTCTTGAATTAGCATTAAAACTTGATAAAGATTTAATTAAGCTTCTTTTATCCGATAAAAAAATAAAAGAAACTTTTTTTATTAATGTAGATGGTGTTTTAATTTTTGATAAAGATAAATTTATAAAATTTATCTCCAATAAACAATTTTTGCCGGATAGTTATACTGCATTTAAGAATAAAATTGGTTTAACAGAAGGCGATGAATTTATAAGCGAGAAAAAAGAGGTTGTGCTTTCTTGGCCCTATAAAGATTGTGTATTAGAAGGTGGAATGACAAAAGAGGACCAAAAACGGGATGAAATTTTCTGGAATGAAACATTAGCCCCAGATGAAATCACTCGACTTTTAGACCCAAAGGTTTTTACTAACGCAAAAAGAATTGATAAGAATGGCGAGCATAAATTTGATGGTTTTAGAGTAGACGAAAAAGGAGACATTAAAGATAATTTAATAATTAAAGGCAACAATCTTTTAGTTCTTCACTCTCTGAAAAAAAGATTTGCTGGGAAGGTGAAATTGATTTATATTGACCCGCCGTATAATACAGGAGGAAGCTTAGAGACATTTACATACAATAATTCATTTAATCATTCTACTTGGATGACATTTATGAAAAATAGATTGGAGGTTGCAAAAGATCTTTTAAAAGAAGAAGGATTTATAGTAATCGCTATCGATCATAATGAGTTATTTTATTTAGGGGCTTTAACAGATGAGATATTCGGTAGAGATAATAGATTGGGCGTTGTTTGTGTTTTGGTGAATCCACGAGGAAGACAATTTACTAAATTCTTCTCAGTAACTATAGACTTCATGTTGGTTTACGCTAAAAATAAGAAACACGCAAATTTTAATAAAGTAGTCATAAATACTGAGAAAAAACAAACATTTAATCTTGAAGATGAAAAGGGGAAGTATAGATTGGAAAATTTCATACGATTGGCCAATATAGAAGAAAAATTAAGGCATGATAGAGAAAAATATTTTTACCCTATTTATGTTAGCCCGGATTTAAAAGAAATTAGTTTGGAAATTAAGAATAACTATATAAAAGTTCTGCCAATAGTTAGCGGTAAAGAAAAATGCTGGCAGCTTAAAAAAGATACATTTGCGAAAAATTTAGCAGAGAAAAGAGATGAATACGTTGCGTTAAAAGATGAAAAGGGGCAGATTCAAATCTATAAGAAATATAGAGAACAACAAATGTTAGTTACTCATTGGTTTGATAAAAGATATAATGCAACTTTTTATGGAACACGATTATTAGAGAAAATCTTAGGAAAAAAATCACAAGTAAGTTTTCCAAAGTCTCTTTATACCATTGTAGATGTGTTGAAAATCATGATAAAAGAGGACGATATTATTTTAGATTTTTTTGCTGGCTCCGGAACTACTGGTCATGCCACCTTGGAACTTAATAAAGAAGATGGTGGAAATAGAAAATTTATTTTAGTAGAACAGCTTGATGAGCATATAGCAGTTTGTAAAGAAAGAATACAAAAAGTTCTACAAAAAGAAAACATTAAAGATGATTTTGTCTATTTAGAACTTATGAAATGGAATGAAAATTTTGTTGATGAAATAAGGAAAGCAAAAACAAAAGAGGAGCTAAAGAAATTATGGGAGAAAATGAAAGAAAAAGCTTTTTTAAGTTATAAGGTCGATATTAAAACAATTGATGAACACGCTAAAGATTTTGATGAATTATCAATTGAGGACCAAAAAAGATTCTTGTATGAGTGTTTAGACAAAAACCATCTTTATGTCAATTACAGCGAAATTGATGATGAGGAGTATGGAGTGAGTGAGGAGGATAAGAAGTTAAATAGGGAGTTTTATGAATCGTGATATTAAAAAATTAATAGATTCGACAACAATTATTCAAGTTTATGATAATGTGAATTGTAAAACAATCTTTGGAGACGAATCCTATGTTAGTAGATTTGAAAAAAATCAAGGGCAACAAGTTAACTTGAGTGATTTTGAAGATAATTGGGATAATAAATGGAAATCATTGGTAGTAATTGGAATAAGGAAAGACAAAATTATCGTTTTCTATACGACTCTTTTAGGCTTTTCTATTTTAGTTTTGAACAATTGAGACTTAATAAAGTGGCTTGTATTAATGAATTTTTTAAAGACATGTTTAAAACATTACATTTTAATGAATTGGCAGGAGTTAATTTATACGGAATGTATTATCATGGCAAAAGGTGTATTGATTTATTGAAAGAATTAAAACTCATCGATGAAAACCATAATAATTGGGATTTTTTGAAAAAATTTAAAGAAACTAGAAATAAATTAATTGAACATAACCATAATCCCTATAACCTAAACCTTCAAATAGATCCGTCAATATGGAGCTTAGTTGCTACAGATTCACTTTTAGAAATTAATATTCATAAGCTTGATAATGAAAAAGCATTTGATGCTTACGTTGATTATTATGAAGATTATTATCAATTAGAAAAAATCATAACTAATATTATAAAGACTTTTTAATTTATGCTCTACGAAACTTTTAATTCATTAAAAGAAGCGCACGGAGAAGATTATTTTAAATCACGAGTTGATCCAGAAATAATCCAAAATCTTAATCCAAAGTTTTAACTGCGGGAATATCAGAAAGAAGCTTTGGGTAGGTTTGATTTTTATTTTGCTGAATATCAAAAACGAAAATTTCCAACATATCTTCTTTTTCATATGGCAACCGGAAGCGGGAAAACACTAATAATGGCAGCAAATATTTTGTATTTATATAAACTTGGTTATCGCAACTTTATCTTTTTTGTAAATAGCGTAAATATCATTGAAAAAACAAGGGATAACTTCTTAAATCCTTTATCAGAAAAATATTTTTTTGCTCCCAAAATTAAGTTTGGAGATAAAGAAGTTTTTATTAAAGAAGTTCAAAATTTTGAGGGAGTAAATACTGACGATATAAATATTATTTTCACTACCATTCAGGGATTACATATTAGAATGACTCAACCAAAAGAAAATGCTTTAACAGAAGAAGATTTTGAAGGAAAAGATATTGTTTTAATTTCCGATGAAGCGCATCATTTACAGACAATTACTAAAAACAACAAAACCGAAATTGAACTTGAGAAAAGTTGGGAATATACAGTATTAAAAAGAATTTTTGAAAAAAACTTTAAAAATATTTTATTAGAATTTACGGCAACTATTGATTTAGGAAATGAAAATATAAGAAGAAAATATGAAGACAAAATTATTTTTCAATATGATTTAAAGCAGTTTCGCTTGGATAAATATTCAAAAGAAATAGAAGTTTTGCAAGCTGATTTAGAGCCAATTGACAGAGCTTTGCAGGCAGTTATTTTAAGTCAATATAAAAGGAAAATTGCCGAAAAACATAAGATACATCTAAAGCCAGTAATGCTTTTTAAATCAAAAAGTATAAAAGAATCTAAAGAAAATTATGATAGTTTTTTAGTAAAAATAAAAAAACTAAAACCAAGTGATTTAGAAGAAATATATTCTCGAGCTAAAGGAACAGATTTAGAAAAAGCTTTTAATTATTTTAAAAACGAAGGTATAACTTATGAAAATTTAATTAAAGAATTACAAGAAGATTTTTCTGAAGAAAAAGTTATGCTTTTAGATTCTGAGAATATTGATGAGGAAAAGCAATTAAAGCTAAATTCTTTAGAGAGTAAAAATAACGAAATTAGAGCAATTTTTGCGGTGAATATGTTAAATGAAGGTTGGGATGTATTAAATCTTTTTGATATTGTTCGACTTTATGATACTCGTGATGGGAAGTGGGTTCGCGGGAAATATAAACCGGGAAATACAACAATAGGAGAATGTCAGCTTATTGGTAGAGGGGCAAGATATTTTCCATTTCAATTAGATGAAACACAAGATAAGTATAAGAGAAAATTCGACGAAGATTTTGATAATGAACTGAGACTGATAGAAACATTGCATTATCACAGCGCCCATAATCCTAAGTACATTGAGGAAATAAAAAGCGCTCTTACGGAGATGGGAATTTTACCAGAAAAATATATTCAAAGAGAACTAATTTTTAAAGATTCAGTAAAAGAAAGGTGGAAAGATGATTATATTTTAATTAATGAACGAGTACCGAACAAACGGGCAGATATTAAAAGCTTTAGGGATGCAAAGATAAAGAGTGATTATAGTTATCAATTTGGTACTGGCGAAATTAGAGAAGAAGCAATTTTAGATGAATCAAGTAAGATAAAAAAATCAGAGAATATTAGATACAAAAAGACAAGATACAAAATTTCCGAATTTGGAGAAAATATAATAAGAGGCGCCCTAGATAACTTTGAATTTTATAAATTTGAAACATTGAAGAAATATTTTCCTCACATAAAATCTATAAAAGAGTTTATCTCCTCCTCATTTTATTTAGGCGACGTTCAAATAGAAATCTCAGGCCCTGAAGATAAATTAGAAAAACTAACTCCTCAAGATAAATTAAGAATTGTTTTATCGGTTGTTAAGGAAATATCAGAGCAAGCAAAGGTAAACACTTCTGAATTCCAGGGGTCTACTAAATTTACTCCAAAATTATTATGGAAGATTTTTAAAAATAAAAAAATAAAAATAGATAAAGACGAGATAGAAAGAAAAGAACTATTAGAAATTAAAATGGAAGACACTGATTGGTTTGGTCAAAAATATAAAAGCGAAGATGGCAAATTAGCTTTTTATTATGGAACAAGTGAAGAACAAAGTTTTATTGATTTTATTAGTGGGTTTATCGAAAGATTAAAAACAAAATATTCAGATATTGCCCTGCTTCGAAATGAAAAATTTTTTCAAGTTTTTGATTTTGACGAAGGGAGAGCTTTTGAACCAGATTTTGTTTTGCTTTTGAAAGAAAAAAATCATAAAATTACTATTTACCAAATTTTTATTGAACCAAAAGGAGAAATTTATACTAAAGTTGAAATGTGGAAACAAAAATTTTTAACTGAATTAGAAAGCAAAGCTGAAATAAAAAGAAACCTACTTATAGAAATGGAGAATAAAGATTTTAAATTGATAGGGTTGCCATTTTATAATGAACAATTAAAAAAAGAATTTGAAGAAGTTTTAATAAATAAATTTGGTTTAGAATAATTTTATAAAATTTTATTCTAAAATCTCTTTTTTTATCAATAAAATAGAAAGTCACGTATTTTAAAATTATGAATAAATGGATTTTTATAAATATAAAATAATTCTTAATTTTTTTTGATTTAAAAACATCAAAAACCAAGATATTTCACTTAAAAATTGTTAAAGAAATAATTTAATTTAAAAAACTGTTTTTGAGAGAGCGGTTTGATAATAAAGGTTTTTTTGTTATAGTTTATAATATATACTGTGAGCGCTGAAAGAGCTTATAAATTAGCTGAAAATAGCGCAATTCCCATTACTTTATATCAAGCTAAAGAAGTAGTTGGTAAAATTAGTAAGAATTGAGGTGGAAAGGAGGGTTTAAAGCTTGATAGAGGAGTATTGGAGGAGTTGATGAGAATATAGATTCTTCTTAGAAAATCGATTTATCTTTTTTTATGTCTTTTTAAATATTCAAACAAAAATTGATGTCTATGGGTATTTTTATAAAAAATTTTTAATGGTTAACATAAATTATTATAACGATAAATGGTTTTTAATCTGAAATAATATTTATCTCTATGCTTATTTATATGTTAGAATATAAACATCAATTTTTGTTTTTTAATTTGGACATTAAATAAATAACAAGAGTTAAGGAGCAAATTAATAATTTAGCTTTTATCTTGAAAAATTAAGCTACATCCTAAATAGTTAACCTTTTTATCATGATTTCGACTAAGTGTGAGTTTGAGGATGGATGAGAAAAATTAAAACAGTCATGATTCTGTCCAAGCTCACCATGACAATATCCCATCTAAAAGATAGAGTGTGTAAGCATGGTTAAATAAATTAAAAAATAAATATGGCCAAAAAAGTAGATTTTGTTGTCTCTGGTTACATTTTTGAAAATGAAAAAGTTCTCCTTATTTTTCATAAGAAGCTGAAAAAATGGTTACCGCCAGGTGGTCATATTGAAGATGGTGAGACCCCTGAGGAAGCTTTAAAAAGAGAGATTTATGAGGAAACAGGCTTAAAGGTTTCAATAATTAATCAAATTTCCTTCTCATATAGCAAAGAGTCTTCTCCCTTTCTTTTGAATAAACCAGAATTTATTCAATGGGAAAAAATAGAAGAAGATCACCATCACATTAATCTAATATATTTGTGTCAAATTGAAGATAAAAAAGATATCAAAGACGGAGTTGATTTTTTTAATTTGGAAGAACTTGAAAATATGAAGGATATACCAGAAAATGTAATTTACCAAGCTAATTATTTCTATAAAAAATATTATTTAGTAAGACAAGAAAATAAGCTTCCCGTGATGAGTTATTTTGTTGATAAGGGAATATTATTGAAAGCGCAAGAAACAAAACTTTTTATTATTCAACATCTAAAGAAAAACACTATTTATTTCATTCAACTTTTAAGAAAAGCCGGTTTTAAAGATATTTTTGTTATAGGAAAAAATTATAGCCTTGAACATCCTGTTAAAAAAGAGATTGAAAAAATAGCTAAAGTATTTACTTCAAGTTTTGAAGAACTTGAAAGTTTAAAAACAGTCGAACAAGTGGTTAATGAAAATTTAAATGAAAAGGATAAATTTATCTGCTTAGATTTAGGTGGTTATTTTTCTAAGTTTTTTCAATATAAAAATGACAAACCATATAGAATAAAAAATTTATTAGGAATTATTGAAGATACTAAAAATGGCCTTTGGTTTGAAAAACAGGATATAAAAAATTTTAAATTTCCTTTACTTTCAGTGGCGTCCTCATTTCTTAAAGACTACGGCGAAGGTTATTTTGTTGCTAAAGCTATTAGTAGAAATTTGGAGAATATTCTTATAGAAAGTCAAATGAATCAAACAGCTGCTTTTAAAAAAATTCTTATTTTGGGTTATGGAAAAATAGGTAAAAGAGTCGGAGAGTTTTTACAAAAGGAAAATGAAGTTTATATCTATGATATTAATCCTCTTAAGTTATTTGAGGCGAAAATTGACGGGTTTTATATTTGTGAAAAATTACAAAATTTAGATAAATTTGATGTGATTATTGGTGTTACTGGTGATGTTGTTTTAAATAAAAAAGATTTATTGGCTCTTAGAAATGGAACAATTCTTGTTAATGGTTCAACAAGAAAAAAAGAATTTGATTTAGATTCATTAAAAGAAGAGATTGAAAAAATTGTTGATTTAGGCAGTTATCAAAAAATTTTTTTAAAAAACGGAAAAAGAATTTATTTGCTCAACAACGGTTATCCAGTAAATTTTTACAAGACAGAATCAGTCCCTGATATGATTATTGACTTGGTATTCAGCGAAATTTATCTATTGACTTCTATTTTATTAAGTAAGAAAATTTCACCAGGCTATTATCCTATTGAAAAATTTTTCCCAGAGATTGAAGAAAAAGTAGCAAAAACTTGGATCAAATTTTGGACTGAATAATATTGGCCCTTGTTAATAAAACAAACTTTATAACTTTTTTCTAAACTACTTTTCTTGAAAAATTTTTTTTAAAAAAAGATAAAAAGTTTATTTAGGAAAAAACTATTGAAACAGAATCAAACCTTAATGATTTCGTATTGAATTACAAAATGAGACAATAGGAATAATTTTAAATATTAAATAAAAAACTAGGATGCAGAAATCCTTAAAAAGGTTATAGAATTATTACAAGAGAGAGATTTATTAATCAAAGATAATTTTTGAAGACGACTTGGGAAAAATATATTACAATTACCTATATAAGCGCGAAAAGAACAAATCCAGGTAAAAATAATGCAATCCCTCTTACACCAGATCAAGCCAAGGAAGTAGCGAATAATATTATCGAGAAATGGGATGGAAACGTTGGTTTACCCCTTCATGATGGGCGATTGGAGAAATTGATAGAAATATATGGCCCTGATGCTAAACTTTCTGATGTTTTAGATGATTTGAAGCAGGAACCAAAACATTAGTTTCACTTCTCTTTTCCTCTTTTTTTGAATATAATTCAAATAATCTTTTTCTCCCGGGTGTCCTTGGCCTCCTACATTTCTATTCCACCAGACTGATTCTGCATTTTTTCCTAATCTATCTTCTCCGCCATATTTTAGCTCTCCATCACATTCATGTGAGCTTCAATATCAAAAGGAAATCCGGTTATTTCTTGTCTAAGTAAAGGATCAAGCCAGGCGTCCCCATACAGTTTAAAACCTTCTTCATCTGATATTGGTTTTTTTTGGATTAAGCATAGGATTTAATTGTTAACATTATATTATAATAAAAGTAATGAAAAAAAGATTATTTTTATTTTTTTTAATAGTTGCTATTTTTGTTTTTAGTGGAATTTTTTTTAATAAAAAGAATTTAAAAACAGATGAGAGTAAAAAAATAAATAAAGTTAATGATAATATTTTTTGGTATTTTGGAGCAAATAAAATAGAGTTTCACTATAAAAATCCCCCAAAAGGAGAAGAAGATAATAGTTTGATCTTTTCAATTGATAATGAAATTTTTAAAGACTTGTTTTACCGACTTGATTACAACGTTATAAAAATTGAACCGATTAATTTAAAGGAAAAAATTCTGTATTTAATTGCCAATAATTTTTATCAAGCCGCAGGTTATAACCTCTATTACGCTCTAATTTTGGATTTAGAAAATAAAAAAGTTGTTTATCAAACACCAAAAATAATAAAAAATGGCACTTTTTCAGAAATTGCACTTTTGAAAAACGGCGATTTTAAAATTTCAACTTTTTACCCCAACTACGATTACTGTCGCAGTTGTGCCTTTGAAATGGTTGATTTTTTAAGATATCAAGACGGAAATTTTATTCCGGTGAATACTTTTTATAAGGAAGAGTTTAAAAGAATATACGAAACGTTAAAAAAAGAGGATGGTTGTTATGTGGGCTCTGGAGAAAAAAGATTAACTTTTGAGCAAATAAAGGAACAATTGGGTGAAGACTATCAATGTCGAGCGTCAGTAAAAAGTTTGCCTGAATTTAGAGGGGCAACGCCAAAAGAATATTTTTTACTGAAGGAAAAAATTGAGAAAATTATTAAAGGTCAAGAAATTAGGATTTTTGATGAGAGTAAAAAAATATAAGACTTTCTTATAAAAAGAGTATAATTTTTAAAGCATAAAATAATAATCCCTAATCCTTTTTGCCATTAGTTTTCTTCTTAAAGATAAAAATTCCTCGTAGTTTTGAAATCCTCCGTCAAAAATTAGTTCAGGAATACAATTTTCTTCAAGGTTTTTTTGAAGATCAATGAAATTTTTAAAATTTGAAAGAATTATTTTTTTATTTTCAATTTGATCTTTAATTGTTGTCATATAATCTTTTGGTGATTTATTACCAATTTTTATATTCAACTCTTGTTGCATATAAACATAATTAGCCACTTGATTATAAAAATTTTTTTGAAAACCATTTTTTTTCAAATAATCTTTGGGGAAAATATGATGAAGATCACCTT
>CALLVF010000037.1 GCA_938010745.1 uncultured Patescibacteria group bacterium
AAAAAAATTATACAACAAAAAACGTCTAACATCTAAAATTTTAACCTTCAAACTTTCAAACTTTATAAACTTTTAAACTTTCAAACTTTCTAACTTTATGAACTTTCTAACCTCTTCCCCCTTAATTACTTAATTACTCAATTTCTTAATTTCTTAATTTATTAATTTATTAATTTCTATTTTCTATCTCATATTTTCTCAATTTGGGGTATTGTTTATTTCCTGTGGATAAAAATTTTTAAATTATTATAATGATAACTATAGTTGAAAATTCTACTTTTATATGATATACTATAGGTTAAATAATTAGCCATAAGGCTAATTAGGTTTCCCAAAAACCAAATGAGGGAGTTCGCTTCCCTCAAGCGGTTGAGGGAAGCACTTTTAAAAGAGATAGAAGTAATCAAAACCGTCAATCCCAAATGGCTTGGGATTGATTAAAAAATTTTGGTTTTGATGAAATTATCTCAAGAGTTCAGGTTACCAGGGGCAAAGCCGAAGGCAAACGGCAAATGCGCGTTGGCAAACCTCCTTGGAAACCTCCTTTCTTTCCGAAAGAAATAATTCCAGCAATGGAATTATTTTAAGTAGGAGGATTGGCTTGCACTGTGGAGATAAAAAGTAGAACATAGAACGTAGAACATAGAACATGATAAGATAAATTTATGGAAGAAAAAAACTTGCTTTTTAATTTAGCGATGAAATTGCGGAAATTATTTACGAAAAAACTTTAAGTTTTGATTATAAGCATCAAAGTTCAATCGGCGATCAGTTAAGACGAGCAAGTTATCAATAGTTCTGAATATCGTTAAAGGAGGAGCAAAATCAACAGAAAAAGAAAAAAATCAATACCGAAAAATCTCTTTTTCATCATTAAAAGAAACAAAATATTTTTTATATTTTGCTCATAAATTAAAACTGATTAATGATGATTTTTACCAGGATATAATGGAAAAAATCAATAGATTTGCAAAAATCTTATATGGTTTAATTCACAGAAAAAAATACTAACATTTTACATTACTTATTACACTTTCCAAGTTCTAAGTTCCACGTTCAACGTTCTACCTTTTCGTCTTCAGAGTGCAAGTCAATCACTGCAGAAAGGAGGTGATGGAAAATTTTTTCTGGCAGACGCACCGTGCGTCGACTCGTCAGCCACCAGGCTGCCACCAGACATTCAACAGGCCCGCAAAAGAGGGGTACTGGAGAATGAAACGAGGAAATTCACAAACTACCTAAAAAGGAGGTTCAGGTGTCAACCACAACCTCAACGTCGACCACCTCTCTTAAAGGGAGAATACTGCTGATCCTTTTGGGAATCTTAATCGGCGCCCTTCTAGTTGGCTTAGGCTACGGTGTAGCTAAATTAACAACAACGCCGCCGTCGCCCATCGAGCTCGCGACACCGCCCGTGGCAATGGTCGTGCCGACCGCAGCACCCGCCCCGCCGAGCGCCAAACCCGAAGCAGCCTGCCCAAAGGAAGCTCAATTCGCTGAGCTTACCGGAGTTATTGCTGACAAAGTTGGCGAAGAGCCTTGCGCTTTCCACTGGCGTGGCGATCCGTTGGTAATCACACCAATAAACGCCTGCCCGGAAGGGTGGAGCTGCCAATTGGGTGTTTCCGGTCAAGGAAATATCCTTTACTATGGCGGTTCGCCTAATGTAACAATATACGCGGCAACTTGGAGGCTAGTTGCAGCTTACCCGGAAAACGACCCGGTGCATAACCCCTGTGCTTTCTTGCTGAAATCTCAGCAGGAAGGAAGCAACGCAGTCCCAAGATGGACAATTAACCCGGGAAATTTTTCCTGTAGGTAACCTGACCTTAACAATTGAAAGGGGGAGACTTCTTCTCTTCGGAGAAGATTTGGTGAGCTATTCCATTCCTGACTTATGTCAGGCCGCTTTAAAGCGCGGGAATAAGCTTATCTATACTCCCCTTCATTCTTAAATCCATAAAATATTTTATGGATTGAAGAATGAAAAATTTAATTGAAAAATTTAACCATGAAAAAAACTTTGTTATTATTACTCCCTATCCACCTAAAAAATCAATCTACAATGGTAAAGGTGGACTATATTCTTTTGGTAAAAATTTTGCAAAATATTTAGTAAAAAAAATAAAAAATAAAATTATTGTCCTTTCACAAATAAATAAACGAGCGGAATGTTATTTGGAAAACAATAAAATTATCGTTTTAAAAGTTTTTAAAAAAAATAACCTTTATTCATTTTTAACAAACTTATTCTTTTACCTTTATAAACTAAAAAATGTAAAAAAATTTATAATTCAATTTGAATTTAATTCTTTCGGAGGACCACAAATAACCTTAGGGATTCTGCTTTATGCTTTAATCCTTCATTTTTTAAAAAAAGAAATTTATCTAATTCTTCATCAGGTTGAACTTGATTTAAATAATTTATACGGTCATTTAGGGTGGAAAAAAAATAGTTTCAAATCAAAAATATATAGTTTCCTTATTAAGAAATATTATTTTTTAATCTGTCAACTATCTACCAAAGTTTTTGTTCTTGAGAAAATTTTCAAAAGACGCCTTGCTGAATTAAAAATAAATGAAGAAAAAATAACAGTTATACCACATGGAGTTGATAATAAATTTAAAATTAAAAAAAATAAAAAAGCTTCATCATTGCTTTATTTTGGATTTTTATCATGGTATAAAGGCGTAGATTGGTTGGTAAAAAATATTAATAAAGAAAGTAAATTAATAATTGCTGGAGGTCCTTCTCCTAATTTAAATCATAAATCACATTATAAATTATTTTTGAAAAATTTATTAGAAAAAATTAAAAGTAGAAAAAATATTATTCTTACAGGTTTTGTAAAAGAAAATAAAATTAAAAATTATTTTAATAAATCAGAAATAGTTATTTTTCCTTATCGAAGAATGTTTTCTTCCTCTGGTCCATTATCTTTGACCTTTTCTTTTGAAAAACCCTTCATTCTCTCCCGGCCGCTTGAGGGATATTTTGAAAGCCCCGATTTTCAAGAGGCTTTAAAAGAAACTGGATTGAAAAAAGAAGACTTTCTTTTTGATTTTACCCCAGAAAGTTTTGAGACAAGATTAAATTGGGCAAGAAAAAATCTTGACAAACTTTCCCACTTTTCAAAAATAATGAAACAAAAACGCTCATGGGAAAAAGTGGCAGAAAGGTATGTTGGGATTTTAGGAAGCTAAAATCAAGTTGACGAGATATTTTTTGAAGAATATAATAAGTTAGATATGGAAAAAAAGTTTTAAACTATCGAATAATCATTGAAAAAGAAAAATACCAAGATGGCAGTCCTGTTTATGTTGCCTAATGCCCAAATTTAGGAGTTTCTGATATGGAGACACAATTGAAGAAGTTTTAAAAAGTATCAAAGATGGAATTGAACTGGCGATTGAATCAATGGCGAAAGAAGGTGAAGAAATTCCCCAAGATAACCTTGATGATCAAATAATTACCTCAACCAAAATCACTCTTCCTTCCAACTTAAAAATTTCCTTCACGTAAAAGGTCCAAACTTTCAAAGAGACATAAAAGGAAAAGTTTTACTTAAAGCCTTAAATCGCCTTGGATTTTTTCGTGTTGGAGGAAAAGGAAGTCATATTAGACTAAAGCATAAAGATGGACGCTAGACCCAAGTGGCAATCCATACAAAACCTATTCCGCAAGGAACATTAAAAGTAATTCTTCGTCAGGCTAAAATTAGTATAGAAGAACTTGAGAAGAATCTTTAACGGATTAATTTCATTAAACTCTAATCTACTGCTATAATTTCTTTATGACTAAAAACCTTGATATTCTCCCCCTTTTTAAAAAACACATCAAAGAAAAAGCAGCGGTTTTTATTGATAAGGATATATTTCAATAGAATTAATTAAAAGTTGTCATAAATATTTTGATTTCAAAAAATTTAAGATCTATTTAATAAGAGGAAAAAAGATAAAAAAATTCCTCCGCTTTAGGCGGAGGAAGGATTATTCTAAGGTTTTATTTTATATTTTCTTATGAATTCTGTCAAAGCTTTTAAAATTTACCGCTATCAATTTTTTTTACTCATAACTATCTTCTTCCTATTTTTAACTAACTATAAACCTACCGCTTATCTAACCGGCTGGGATAACTTACAAACTGAACTTTATCCATGGTTAGCAGTAAAACGAGCTTTCTTTTCTCTTTGGCAAGAATACCAAAGTTTTGGTCTTTTAGCGGGGATGGCCCACGCAGCTGATTTAGTAAGAGTAATATTTATTTGGCTAATATCTTTTATCCTTCCTCAAAATTTTATCCGCTATTTTTATCATATTTTAATGTTATTTTTGGGAGGATTGGGAGCTTTTTTGATGTTAAAACAATCAGTAAAACAAACAAAAAATGAATCAATCTTTTTCCTTGGTGCCTTATTTTTTATGCTGAATTTAGGAACAATCCAAATATTTTATCTTCCTTTTGAACCTTTTTCTACTTTTTTTGCTTTTTTACCTTGGGGAATATGGATTTTTATCAAAGTAATAACGAATAACCAATATCCAATAACGAAAAAAAATCTATTGATTTTTTTTCTAATTAATCTTTTCGGTACTCCTTCTTTTTATGTCCAACAACTTTTTCTTGTTTACCTTTTGATTCTAGGATCAATCACTTTAGGATTAATTTTTACTAATAAAAAATCCCAAATTAAATCATATGTTCTACGTTCCACGTTCTACGTTCTACTTATTCTTGCCATTAACTCCTTTTGGCTTTTACCCCAGCTTTATTTTGTTAAAACCTCAAGCAATGTTGTTTATGAGGCAAAAGCTAATCAGCTGGCAACCGAAGATGTTTATTTTCAAAATCGGGAAAAAGGGACTTTGCCTTATTTTTTAAAACTTGAAGGTTTTTATTTTGATCTTTTTGATAAAAATAATCAATTGCTGTTCTTACCTTGGAAAAATCATTTTAAAACCTTTTGGCCACTTCAGTACTTTTTTGCTTTTTTAATAATTTTGGGATTGATAAATTCAATTCGAAAAAAAGATTACCTTTTTGTTTTTCCTTTTTTACTGATAGCCTTTGTTTTTTTAAACGCTACTTGGCCTATTTTAATTTTTGACGAATTGATTCGCTCAAACAAATTATTAAATCAAATCTTTCGCTCACCCTTTACTAAATTTATTATTCCCTATTCATTAATTTATAGTTATTTTTTAATCAAAGGTATAACATTAATAAACT
>CALLVF010000038.1 GCA_938010745.1 uncultured Patescibacteria group bacterium
CCATATCCAACTAAAACTAATTTAGGGTGGTATTTCTGAATTACAGGTAAGGCAACTTTCACCGCATGAGCTGTCCCTAAGCGCTTTTTTTGGTAGGCATACTCTAGTTGGTAATCTTTTAAAACTTCTTTCACACTTTCATGAAAAGCACCAATAACAACCACCAACTTATCAACTACTTGTTGCATTAACTCAACTGAATAAACAATTAAAGGCTTATTCAAAAAAGGTAAAGTCACCTTATTTCTATCTTTTGAATTTATCCTTGTTCCTTTTCCTGCTGCCAAAATTAACCCAACTATCATAATACAACCGCCCCGGTTGGACGGGCTATAGGCTATTTTTAACTTTCTAATATTGCCAAACTTTTGGGTGTTTTTGATACCAATTAACTAAAGAAATGATACTGTCTTTAATGACCCTTTTTGGCTGCCAACCTAAAATTTTTTTTGCTTTACCAATTGAGGCATAAATTTTTGCATACTCACCCTGACGAGGTGTAGTTTTTTTCATCTCAATTTTTTTTCCCGTTATCTCCTCAACTTTTTTAACAATCTCCAAAACCGAATTACCGGTTCCTGTCCCCAGATTAATTATCTCGCTTTTCCCACCTTTTAACAAATATTCAACCGCTAAAAGATGGGCTTCGTTTAAATCAACAACATTAACGTAGTCACGAATGGGCGTTTTATCAAAGGTGTCAACTTGCGGACAGGTTAAATAAAAAGGTTCAATTCCCAAAGCACCACGGACAGCGTTCTGAATCAGTAAAGTCGAAGGTTTTTTTGAATCACCAATTAACCCATCATCAGATGCCCCGCAAACATTAAAATACCTCAATATCAAATATTGAATATCGAATATCTTTCCATACCATTCAATTATTTCCTCCGCCATTCTTTTTGACTGTCCATAAGGATTAGTGGGTAAAGTTGGATGTTTTTCATCAACAGGCAGATACTGAGCCTCCCCATAAACAGCGCAAGTTGAGGAAAAAACAATTTTTTTTATGCCAAAATTTTTCATCAACTCAATAAGATTTAAAGTAGCCAAAACATTGTTGTAAAAATATTTATAAGGATTCTTCATTGATTCATCAACAAGACATGAGGCAGCATAATGAACCACCACCTCAACTCCTTTCTCCTTTTCAAAGATAGGAGTGAGGTCTGATTTTAAATCAGCTTCATAAAATCTAAATTTTTCAGTGCCAAATTTTTTTTGGAGAAATTCTAAAGGTTGGCGATAGCCGGTTTCAAAATTGTCAATTGCTGCCACCTCATACCCCTTTTGTAGAAATAAATAAGTAGCTACTGACCCAATATAACCTCCCGCCCCCGTTATAAGAATTTTTTTCATTTTAATATTTTAACAAAAATTATTTTCTTCGTTGGAGATTTCCTTCAATATAAAAATGATTAAGTTCATCTTCAAAATATTTTTGAATACTCTCAACGATGAATTTGAGAGTATTATTATCAACTACAACAAATTCAGCATCGTAAATATTTTTGTAGTGAGAATAATAAAGATCTACCTCATCTCTAGCATACCTAATTCTTTGATGAATTTGTTCTTCTGGATCACCTCTTAGGGTCATCCTTTGTTCTAAAAATTCAAATAAATTAGGGACAAAAAAAATTTTAAAAGATTTCGGAAATAACTCTGAGAAAGTAGCAATTAAAGGAGTATATATCTCAAATGTATGAATTAAACCAAGACTATGAATTTTTTCAAAGGAGGAAAGCTCATAACCATAGTAATTATCAAAAATTCGCGACCAAAACATTAATTCATTGTTGCTTAACTTAAGTAAAAATTCTTCCTCGTTAACAAAAAAATAATCCCTACCTTCTATTTCCATTTCCCGCTTTTTTCTTGTTGTTGTGGGAATTACTCTTTTAAAAGGGGAATTCCCCTCTAAATAATGAACTAAAAAAGTTTTTTCAACTCCTAATGGACCAGAAATAACTAAAACTTTATAATCATAAACCATACTCTGCCGGAATCAATTTCAATATAAATTCTTTTGGCTCCTCTAAGAATATTATTCTTTTCTTTAAACTGCAAGCAAAACCTATCTCAAAAGTAGCGGAATAACCTACATAGCCTTCTAGATCACAGATAATTAACGCATCAGAATTTATGATAGATCGTAAATGATAATTTTCTAATTCAAATGGAGAAAATTTTTCTTCTTCCTTAAAAATAACAAAACCCTCGACAGTAGAGGATATTTCTTTAAATCTAGGACTCAAAACCTCTGTTCCTAATTGCTCAAAATAATTTTTTAATTCCAATATCTCTTTTAAATGCTTTCTAAAACTGCCACTAATAGTAGATTTTCTGAATTCTTTATTAATTACCCCATCGATCAAATTTGAATCTGATGGAATTATATGCTTAATATCAAATATTTCAAAAATCGCTTGAGCTATCAAACTACATGGTCTAGCGCCCAGCATCCACTTGGGGTCTTGAGAATATAATGATTTTAATTGAGAAAGAGTTTTTTCATAAAGTAAACTTTTATTTCCTTTAATAAAGTCTTTTAACGAAATAAAAAATGGGTGATTAATATCTTTTATTATATAATTTTTTTTTAATCTATAGCCAGTTAAACGCATAAAAGTGAGTTCGCCTCCGTTATAAAAAACTGTTGAGTAAAGATCTTCCGTATCAATCAAAGACAGTCTTTTTTTGATATATGCAACAACTGTCTTTTGATTCGCACTTGATTTTTCTTCATTTAAATTAGGAAATTTATTTAAAACATCAATGATGCCAAAATCAAGATTAACTCTTTTTTTTCAATTTCCTACCCTCTAAAAAAACCATCTCTGTACTTTTTCCACCAATATTAAGTAAAATAATGTTTTTATCAGAGGGAACTTTTTTTATAAGTGAGCTCTCTAAATAAAAATTCTCTAAATCATGAGGGATTATATTCAAATACAAATTAGTTTTTTCAAAAATCGCAATAGTGAGAAAATCTCGTTCCTCATCTGATAATTTTCTAAATATTCCGGTGGCATACAGTTTTATTTGCCAGCTTTTATATTCTTTTTTTATTTCATTTAAAAAACCGGTTAAGAGACCTAAAATTTTTTCAATTGCTTTATTATTTGATTTTAAAATTTCTCCAAAATGAAATGATACTGATCTTTCTAAAAAAAGATTCCTTTTTTGAAAACGATATACCTTCACTGAAACAGAACCTATAACAATTAATATCTTTCTTTTATCTTTACTTAAATTTAACATATCAAAATTATTACTATAATATTTTTTAAATTCAATGTAAAATTTGTCTTAATTTTTTATTAATAAATTAGAAAACTATAGATAGAGTGTAAAAACAAATTTTGTACTTAAAATGCTTACTTTTTCATTTAACTTACGCTTCTTAAAGCTTTTTTCAAATAATAAAAAAATACTATTAGACTAAAGTAAAAAAAGAGTAAGAAGCTTAAGGTCATCGGATTCCTAAAGAATAGAAAAAGTTAATGTAGGTATTAACAAGGCAGTTAAATATTCTGGGTAAATTTTTTAAGTTTATTTATCGGGTGCCAATGAACTCTTCCCTCCGCCAAATAAATTCCCCCAAAAACCAATAGACTGCCTATTAAATAAAATAAATTAGGATACTCTCCAAGCAAAGGAGCGGCGATTAAAACCGCCACCACCGGATCAATATAAGCAAAAAGACCAATCTCCTGTCCATCAACTTTTGAAATTGCACAGTAAAATAAGAAATAAGCAACAGCTGAAGAAAAAAATACCCCGTATATAATTCCCACCCAACCATTAATATTCAACATGTTTAGCGACCAATTATTAAATTCAAACGGAACAAAAATTAAAAATAAAAAACTGCTTGCCAAAAAAGTAAAAGAGGTAACAAAAAGGGGATTAACTTTTTTAAATAAGTCTTTGCCAATGATGGTTGAAAAAACTTTTCCAAAAATTGCCAAAAGGATAAATAAATTACCCTCAACCTCGCCAAAAAAAACTTGCTGATTACTAAAAATTAAAGGAGAAAAAATAATTATCAACACCCCAAGTAGAGAAATCATCATCCCTAAAAAAACCTTTAATCTGGGTTTTTCTTTTAAAAAGATAATCGAAAAAATATATAAAAAAACCGGGCCTGAGGAGGCAATTATTGGCACATTAATACTTTCCGTTTTTTTTAATCCCAAAAAGAAAAAAGTGATGTTGATAAAAATACCAAAAAAACTAACCAAAAGAACCTCAAACCATCTTTTTAGGGAAAGATTTTGAAAATGAAAAAGACTAAACGGTAAAAAAATAAGACCGGCAAAGAAAAAACGAATAAAGGCTAAAGTAAAAGGAGGAATATTTTCCAATGAGTATTTAAAAATCGGTGACGCCCCTCCCCAGATAATATTGACAATAATTAAAGCTAAAATTGGATTCATTTTTAAGTTAGCTAGTTAACTAACAACCAGCAAACTAACTATCTTTTTTTTTACTCAAATAAACTACCAACTCTCCAATAATTCCCGTCATTACGATTTGAATACCAACAATAATAAGTAAAATTCCTAACAACAAAACAGGCCGTCGATAAAGCAAAACATTAAAAAAGATTCTTTCAACTGCTAAATATAAACTAATCAAAAACCCGATAATAAACAAACAACTACCAATTATCCCAAAAAAATGAAGAGGTTTTTCGGAAAACTTATACAAAAAATAAGCTGTTAAAGTATCAAATATCCCAATCATTAATTTTCCTGAACCAAATTTTGATTTTCCAAATCTTCTGGGATTATTTTTAACTTCCACCTCTGTAACTTTAAAACCATTATAAAAAACAAAAAGGGGGAAAAAGCGAAAATTATTGCCATAAAAAACAAAATTCTTTAAAACCTCTCGACGAAATGCTTTGAAACCACAGTTAATATCAGTATATGGGGAATGAAGAAATATTTTTAAAAATTTGCTTGCTAAAAATGAATAAAATTTTACAAAAAAATTATCTTTTCTTATTTTTCTTACTCCATTGACAATATCATAACCTTCATTCAATTTTTCCAAAAACTTTGGCAGATCAACTGGGTCATCTTGCAAATCAGCATCCATAAAAATTAAAATTTCTCCTTGAGAGTTTTCAATCCCTGTTTTAATTGCCTCTCCTTTTCCTAACTTTTTTTTATGCTTAACAATTTTTAATTTTGCCTTTTGCATTTTTAATTTAGAGTCATAATTGTCACTTGATCCATCATCAACCAAGATAACTTCCCAATTTTCCTTTATATTTTTTAATACATTAGTTAATGAATTAATCAATATTGGTAAATTTTTTTCCTCATTGTGAAAAGGGATAATTACTGAAATCATTTAAAAATTAATTAAACTCTAAATTTTTTTTATAAACCTCAATCCCTTTTTCATTTAAGTTGTTAGAAAAAATCATTTGGTAATTATTGTCATTTCTTAACCGCTGATAAAACTCAACCGTCAATCCACCTTTGGAAATATCACCAATCTCCGGCCGGTAAATTATGATGTAGTCGTTTCCTTTATAATCATCAATTGTTCTTATTATATCATCATCAGTTTTTCCCATTGATGTATAGGCAGGATCAAAAAGAAAATTGTGATAATATTGCCTGTTAGTAAAAAAAGGGGCCAATTTTGGAGTGGTTGAAACCTTTATTGTTTCATCTTTAAGAGTTTTCTGCCAAAGTTTTATTGTGCTGGCAGTTATTTTATCAATTTTTTGATACTTTACCGGCTCTTTTACAAAAGAAGGAACTGGGTTATATAAATAAATTGACCTTAAATTGAAGATGATAAAAATTATAAAAAAAAGCCATTTAATTTTTTCATTTCTAACTAATAAATTAAAATTCTTATAACCTAATATCAGAGAATAAAAAATAAAAGGAACAATGACTGAATTATAGTGATAAAAAATTGCTCGCATATTATTGTTGATACTGAAAATATTTATTAACCATTCAGGGGAGGCAATAAGAAGTGTAAAAGGAGAAAAGATTGCGTAAAAATTTGGCAAAAGTAGTTTTTCAGTATAAAAAAAACCTTCTTTGACAATTGTTGGCAAACGCAATTTTATATTAGCAAAATAAGAGGCGGCAAAATGACTTTCTCCACGAAAATAGGGGATAATGAAATAAACAGTAATAACAAAAAAAATTAAACCAGTAATACTGGTAATTAAGCCAATTTTTTTCTCTTTTTTTACTAAAAAAAAGTATCCACCCAAAAGAAAAACAGTTAAGCCAACATGTTCTTTTGTCAGAAGCGCTAGAAAAATGAAAAGAAAATAAAGATGATATTTTTTTAAAATACTAAAATATAAAGCAAAAAGAAAAAAAGTACTTGAAAGTGAAACAGGGTGAAAATCAAAAAGAAGCATCCTTTGAACGGGAAAATATAAGAGATAACACAGAGAAAATATCAAAGATATCAAATTATTCTTTAAAAGCTTCTGAGAGATAAGATAAACAGCCCATGCTCCCAAAGAAACGATAATAGTCTGAGCAACCAGTAAAACATCAGGTGAAGGATAAAACCAGTAAAAGGGGGCAAAAAAGGCTAAAATTGGATCAAAATGAACAGCTAGTCGATTAACATTTCTTCTTAAAGTCTGATCAGTCATCTCCAAAAATCGACCGCGAGAAGTATTATAAACCACTTGATTCATTATTCCTAAATCATAATAATGAGAATTTAAGCTTTGATAACGAAAGATTGCCAAATATGAGAAATAAACTACAAAAAGTCCAATAAAAATAAAAAGAAGCAATTGATATTTTTGGTTTTTTTTTGAAATATTTAATTTTTTATTTTCAATTTTCATATTTTCAATTTTCATTTTAAGATTTGAATTTTAGAATTTGAAATTTATCGATTTCCTGAATGATACTTTTCATGAACTTCTTTTAACCTGACATTGGTTACATGAGTGTAAATTTGAGTGGTGGAAATATTTTTGTGTCCAAGCATTTCCTGAACTGAACGCAAATCAGCTCCGTGAGATAGTAAATCAGTGGCGTAGCTGTGTCTTATGGCATGAGGTCCAATTCTAAACAAAATCCCAGCCTTTTTCCTGTATTTATCAACCAATCTTTCAATTGAGCGAACGGATAATCGCAGTTTCTCATCGGTTAATCCTTCTTTTGGTTTAGGCCCGCTGTAGCGAATAAAAAGTGGCCGATAAGGGTCATTTCTTTTTTGGAGATACTTTCCTAGCCACTCTTTGGCTCTTTTTGATAAAAAAACAACTCTTGCCTTGCCACCTTTTCCTATCACCCCAAACTCTCCAGTCTCCAAATTAACTTGCTCGCGATTAAGAGAGACAAGTTCTGAAACCCGCAGTCCTGTTGAAAATAAAACCTCCAAAATTGCTCGATCACGCAAACCAATAATATTATCAATACAAACAGCCTTAAAAATTTTTTCCAGCTCCTCAGGAAGAAGAAATTTAATGTTGCGATCACGAACCTTACCTAAATCAATCATCTCAGGAGCAATCACTTTCAGACCTTGACGAAGAAGATAGCGAAAAAGAGAACGGAGCGCCACTAAAAAGTAGTTTTGCGTTTGCCTCTTTAATTCACCCTTAAACTTATTTTTGTATTGATGAGAAAGATATAGTCTAAAATTGCGGATAATCTCTTCGTTTATTTTTTCAACCTCAAAATCTTTTTGATATGTTTTAACTAGCCATTCTTCAAAAAAATGGAGATAATAACCATACATTCTCACCGTCTTTAAAGAAAGATTTCTATCAAGCTCACAATATTCAAGAAATCGCAAAATTGCCTCGTTAACTAACATAAAAATTTAAGGGACAGACCCTGATAATGGATTTTTATATGGGTGTGCCGCAGGAGGGAGTTGAACCCCCACGCTCTCAAAGAGCATACGGTCCTAAGCCGTATCTGTCTACCAATTCCAGCACTGCGGCTTTTTAGCTTAAATTCACTTTCTCTTTTGCATTTTTTTTGTTGTTGTTTATTATAACATTCTAAACGCTCAAAAAATCACCAACTCACTAACTTAGAAACTAACTAGCCCTCAATTGTTTTCCAACTAAATACCCAAAAACAAAACCTCCGATATGGGCAAACCAAGCGACTCCTCCTTGATTAATATCAAAAGTCACTAAAGATCCCAGTCCAGAAAAAACTTGAATAATAAACCAGTATCCCAAAAAAAACCATGCCGGCAGTTTAACAAAGTGGATAAAGCCAAAAAAACCAGGCACCAAAGCTTCAATCTTTGCTCTTTTAAAAAGAACAAAATAGGCTCCCGCCACTCCAGAAATAGCACCGGAGGCGCCAACCATGGGAATAGAGCTGTCAAGACTAAATAAAAGCTGCAAAAAAGTAGCCGCAAAACCAGCGGCTAGATAAAAACCTAAATAACTCAAATGACCTGTTCTATCCTCAACATTATCACCAAAAATATGAAGAAACCATATGTTTGACAAAAGATGAAACCAACCACCATGAAGAAAGAGAGAATAAATAATGTATCTGTAAGAATCAAGATCAGAAAAAATAAATCTTGAAGGGATAAAGCCGTATTGATAAATAAACTGCTCAAAATCCGGGGCACTGATTTGAATTAAAAAAACAAAAACAGTGACTATAATTATTAAATAATTTACCAAAGGAAATCGACGAGTTGGTTGTGAATCGCGGATAGGAAACATTCTTTAATTATAAATTAAAAAACAAAAAAAATGATTGAATTAAAAAAAGAATTCTTTTTCCAAAAGATAAAAGAAGCTCTTAAAAATTATCAATTTAAAACTTTTTTAATTGGCATAGTAAATAAAGAGATAACTGAGGAAGAAAAAAAACAGGCAAAAAAAATATTAGGACAGTTACTTGAGCAAAAACTTAAAAAAGAAGTTGATTTTGCCAATCCTGATATCATCATCAAAATTAATGTTGCAAATGGAAAGATAGAGTATCAAATCAAACCAATTTATATCTTAGGTCACTACCAAAAAATCAAAGCTGGCATACCCCAGACTCGCTGGCACAAAAAAATCTATAAGACCTCAGTTCAAGAAGAAATCGGTAATGTAATCTTAAAATACTGCCAAGGTGAAGATCACTCTTTTCATGGAGCGGGCAGAGAAGACATCGATGTTTTAATGCTTGGTAATGGCCGTCCTTTTGTTATTGAAATCAAAAATCCTAAAATAAGAAACATTGATCTAACAAAAATTGAAAAAGAGGTAAATACACAATCAAAGTGGGTAAGAGTTAAAGATCTACAATTTGTTAATAAGGAAAAAATTAGAGAAATAAAAAATGCTAATCATTCAAAAATTTATGAGGCAAAAATTCAGCTGGAAAAAAAAGTAAAAAAAGATATTTTAATTGAAATCAGCAAAAAATTAACAAACATAACCATTCAACAACAAACACCAACACGAGTCCTTCGAAGACGTTACGATCTAACTCGAACAAAAAAAATTTTTTATTTCAAACTAATAAAGTTTCACTCTCTTAACCCCATCTTTGAAATCAAAAGCCAATCAGGGACATACATTAAAGAATTAATAAGTGGTGATGATGGCAGAACAAAACCCTCACTTAGTCAATTACTGCAGCAAAAATGCTTTGTTAAAGAATTAAAGGTGGTTAAGATTGAAGACTAAAATTTTAAGTTTTAAATATAGATTAAACTTCAAGTTTTTTGTTTAATATTTTATTTACATATCAACTTCTTGATCAACTCTTAAATTAAAAATTTGTTAAAATTAAGTAGTAATGACATAAATTGGAAGGGTGCGAGAGTGGTTGATTCGGCACGCCTGGAGAGCGTGTACCTCCCAAAAGGGGGTCGCGGGTTCGAATCCCGCCCCTTCCGCCTAAGCATTATACTATTATTGATGGGAATCGAATTATAGAAAGCTCATTGTATCTAAATGCAGATACTATCATACCAAAATGTTAAACGAAAAAACAACAGTAGCTAAAAACATCAAGAAGTTACGGAACCAACCAAACTTGTCAAAGAATAAATTGGCCAAAATTGCTAAACCTTCTTACAATACTATTATTAAAATTGATTCCTACGCAATCAAAAATCCAAGAATGGGCACTACCAGTAAAATTGCTAAAGCATTAAGTTAATTTAGGTGATTTAATGTAATAATAATGAAGACAAAGATTAAAAAGACAATTAAAGATTTACCGAAAGTTGAAAGACCAAGGGAGAAGCTAATACAGTATGGGCCAGAAAAACTTTCTAATTCTGAACTTTTGGCCATTCTTTTAAGCTCCGGTAAAAAAGGCGAGAATGTTATTGAATTGGCAAGCAAAATTTTAAAAAGATTCAGCAAAGATAAACTGCCAAATTTAACTTTTAACGACTTGAAAAATTATTCCGGTTTAGGCCCGGCGAAAGCCTGCGAAATAATTGCTTGTTTTGAGCTTGGGAAAAGATTGCTCAAAGACAAAAAGGTTAAAATTTATTTAACCCCAAAAGAAATATGGGAAGAATTAAAAGATTTACGAGACCATAAAAAAGAACATTTTGTTATTTTTTATCTTGATAGTAGAAATCAGGAAATTAAAAGAGAGATTATCTCCGTTGGCTCACTCAATGCTAATTTAGTTCACCCCAGAGAAGTTTTTGAACCAACAGTTAGACATTTAGCCGCTCAAATAGTTTTATCCCATAATCACCCGTCTGGTGATCCTGGACCATCAGAGGACGATTTAGAGATAACAAAAAGATTAGTAGAAGCTGGTAAAATTTTAGGGATTTAAGTAACAGACCATGTTATTATAGCTAAAGATAAATTCTTTAGTTTCAAAAATAAAGGATTAATATGAAAAAAAAGAATTTCAAAAAGGTGAAATTGTAATTTATAGAAGGTCGCAATGACCGGAAATTCAGGTCAGGCTGGAAAAGGATAATGTTTAGCTTGATACTCATTTAATTGCGAAAATTTTTGATGTTAATCGGCCAGCAATAGTTAAGTATATAAATAATATTTATAAAACACAGGAGAACTTAATAAAAAATCAACCTATTCCATTTTGGAATAGTTTACCGCTGATGCCAAAATTAGAAAATGAATCTCTATAATTTGGTTGGATACTATTAACTCACTTGGTTATCGTGTAAATTCTAAACGAACCATCCAATTTCGCATCTGGGAGACAAAAACATTAAAAGATCATTTATTAAGTGTTGTACAATAAATGAAAAGCGGCTTTTGCAGGCAAAAGTTAGTTATAAGGTTTGAAAAATACAATTTCAACAATTTTAATGCTGTTAGCAACCAAAAGATAAAGATTTTAAATTAAAATGTTACCAATATTTTAAGTTAATTATGGCAAAAGATAGTAAAAAATCAGAAGTTGAAAAATTAAAAGCTGAATTTGAAAAGCTTAGAATTATTTAAATAATACAAAATATGATTAAATACAAACCACAAAAAGAAGAAATTAAAGATTATGGAAATATAGGTGAAACCGACACAATAGTTAAAATCATTGATCCTCAATTAAAAACCTCTAA
>CALLVF010000039.1 GCA_938010745.1 uncultured Patescibacteria group bacterium
AAATTAAAAATGATTAAAAAAGAAAATAAAAGTTTTTATGAACAAAAGAAGCTTTGAGGGTATTGATGAACTTTTAATCGAATTGAAAAGTTATCAAATATTTTAGCAACTAGCATAAGAACAATTAAAAATAAAAATTAGATTAATAATTTATTGATAATTTTAAGATTTTTAATTGTAACTTTTAATTTTTAACTTTTAACTTTTTATGAACATAAAATTAATTTACCACTGGCTTTTGGAGTTTTTGCAGACAGGTTTAAAGCTTATTGTATTTTAAAGCTTTGCCTTTTGCTTTTTTAACAGGATATTTTTTTTCGTTTTCCTTCATTTTTTCTTTAAAAGCTTTTTCAAGATCAATTTTAAGATCGTAACTTAAAAGTAAAATGTAATAAAAAACATCAGCAATTTCTTCTTCAATCTCTTTTTTAAGGTTTTGATTTTTGATGATTTCCTGACTTTCTTTTTCATTTAGCCATTGAAATTTTTCTAAAAGTTCATTAGCTTCAATAGATAAAGAGATAGCTAGGTTTTTTGGATTATGAAATTTTTCCCAATTTCTTTTTTGACGAAAGATGAGAATTTTTTGGATTAAGTGGTTAAGATTGTTCATATAAAATTGATAAAATTTTTTTTAAATCTTCTTCTGTTATTGTTGTTACTCCTTTTGTCAAAAGTTTTGACAAAATAATTGTTGAGTTTAAATCATGATTTTGAAATTGATTAATTATATCTAAAATAATAACGATAAGATTAGGATTGATAACGTGGTAAGCTCTACTTTTAATCAACATATTATTCCTTTTCTTCTTCTTTCTGAGCGACTAGTTGAAAGATAATTTTCATCTACTAAAGTTATTTCAAAAGGAGAATTTTCAAAACTTTGATCATCAGTAGTTGTTAGCCAAAGATTTATAGTTTCGTTACCTAAATGAAAACTGTAAGGAATTTCTATTGATAATTTTTGTCTAAGATCTTCAGTTAAACATTCATTTTTTCTCTCAGAGTTTTTTTGAATAATCACTGATTGTCCATAATTATCTCTAGTACTTATAGTCAATCCTGATTGTTTAAAAATAGAAGTTTCAAATTTTGGAACATAATAACCAAAGTATTCTGGAGTAATTTCAATTAGTTTGTATCCTCCGTTGATAAAAATTTCATAAAGATTGTTTAATTCTTCAGTGGCTTCTGGTCTAGTTTCAGGGGCAAAAGTGGAAAAATAAACTCCTTCCGCCTTTTTCAAGCAAAACCCAAGCAGTATCAGGTAAATGCAGCGTAATATTCATTATGCCATGGAGGATTTGAAATTACAGCTTGGAATTTTTCTTGCAAAGGATAAGGAATTTTATCTTGTGTTGCATCAAATTCTACGGCAACTAAATTTGGATTTCTATTTTGGTTATTTATTGAATCAACTAAGTTTGGTTTAATATCTAATAAAATAACTGAATTAGTAATTTTTTGAGCTTCTTGATGAGACAAAAAAATTCCAACCATTGGGTACTCCCAGGCAAGCAATGTTTAATCGACGATAAGTATATTCTTGATAGATTTTTTTTAATAATTTTGCCACAGTCTCCAAAGTAAATCGAAATTCTTCATAAGCATAACTTTCTGGAGGTAGAGTAATTTTATCATCTTTTAATTCGGTTAAAATTTTTTCAATGATATTATCAACATAATCTTTTGGTAAAATTCCTTCAGTGTGAAGATAAGCTTTACCAAATTCTGTTGGAGATAATCTTTTTTACTAATCAATTTTTATTAGATTTTATTCTATAAGTTGTTTAATTTCTTCAAGTGTTTGTTTTTGATAATAAGCGCCGGTTCTATTTTCTATTATATGAGATAATGAAAGAGGTTCTTTACTAAAAGAAATTTGAGCTAAGAGATTAATTTTAGGAGGAAGTAATTGTAAATTAGTTTCTTGTGGGATTGGATTATTTTTACGTTCCATAATGCAAATTTTTAAAAAAATTAGATAATTGTTGAATATTACTATCAGTGTTTTGATAGCTGTTTTCAACAGTAATTAACCCGGAACCGTTAATTTGGGCGATAGAAATGATTGCTGTTTTTATTATATTTTGTTCTAACGCAATAATATCTGTTGTTTGTTGGAAACATTGCCTACCTTATAAGAGTTGTCTAGATAAACGCCATTCAAAAATTTGTTGAGGATTAGCAGTGATTAATAAATAATAAAGTGGTCTAAAAATTTCTGTTTCCAATTGATAATTTATAGTAAAATAACCCCCTCTATCATTTATAAGATGAGACAAAATGAATGGTAACTGAGATGTTGATAAATTATTGAACACCAATAAGCAATAAATTTTATTCTTTATTTTTCAACCAAAACTTTTCTGCCACTGGTTTTCTGGCAGGCAAATTTGAAATTAGAAAAAGCTACATTTATCTCTTCTTGTGAGAGAGAGTTTAATTGGTCCCTTGGTAAATTAAAATATTGAGAAAGAAAATCTCCAATACTAAAGATTATTGGGGGATAACATTCTCCTTAAAAGAAAATCTTTACCTACCCCATTAACCCCGGTAATAATTATCCACGGGTTTAAATCCTTTTGTTGTTCTGGGTATTTTAAGATTTCAAAAGATTGGGGAATTCTTGAGTTTGTAAATTTTTCTAACATAACGTAATTCTTTACTTTAGATCTTAAAATATTATAAGATCTTATAACATAAATTTTTTTAGCATTTAAATTATCTAAATCTTATTTAAACTCTATTTTAGAGGATATTTATTTTTATTATTTATGTGAGAAAATTTTTTAATTACGAAAAATTAAAAAAATGATAAAATTTTTTATGCAAAAAGAATATAAAAAGTTTTATAGGAAAATATTTTTATGAACATTAAACTAACATATAACTGGCTTTTAGAATATTTAGAAACCGATGCTAATCCTTATGAAATACAAAAATATCTCTCTTTATCTGGTCCCTCAATTGAAAGAGTGGAAAAACTGGGTGATGATTATGTTTATGATATTGAGATTATTTCCAATCGGATTGATACTGCTTCAGTTATTGGTATTGCCCAAGAAGCGCAGGCGATTCTGCCGATGTATGAAATTCCCGCAAGACTTAGGTTTAATCCATTGATTGAATGGAAATTTAAAACGATTAAGAGCCAATTTAACGATCGGTTAAATTTAGAGGTGGAAGTTGATAAAAATTTATGTTCCCGATTTACTGCCTTGATTTTTGAAAATGTTAAGCTTGGTTCTTCTCCTTCTTTTATTCAAAAAAGATTAAAGGCTTCAGGAGTCAAAGTTATAAACAATATCGTTGATATTTCCAATTATTTGATGCTTACCTTAGGTCAGCCGGTGCATATGTTTGATTACGAAAAAATTAATAATGGAAAAATGATTCTTCGCTCCTCAAGAAAAGGAGAAAAAATAAAGCTTTTAGATGGGCAAGAGGTAAACCTACCTTCAGGAAGCATTGTGATTGAAGATGGAGCAGGGGAGTTAACAGACTTGTGTGGAATAATGGGAGGAGCAAAATCAGCGATTAGCAAAGACACCAAAAGAGTGATCTTTTTTGTTCAAACTTATAATAAAGAAAAAATTAGAAAAACAGTGATGGAGACAGGGGTGAGGACTTTGGCTGCCACTTATTTTGAAAAGGGACTGGATGAGGAGCGAGTTGAGCCAACAGTAGTTTATGGAGTCTCATTAATTGAAAAATACACGGGCGGAAGAATTGCATCTGAGTTAATTGATATTTATTCTTATCCTTATGAAAAAAAGGTCATCGATATTGAATATGGGTTATTTAAAAAAATTATTGGCGTTTCAATTGAGAAAAAAATCATTGATAAAATTCTTGAAAATTTGGGGTTTGAGGTTAAGTATTTGGATGATCGAAAAATAAAAGTTGCCGTTCCCTCTTATCGAAAGTATGATATTAGCATTGCCGAGGATTTGGTGGAGGAGGTCGCGAGAGTTTGGGGTTATCATAAAATCCCAGTCTTACTTTCGCCACCGGCAACAGTGATTCAGCCAGTTGAGTTTGAAAAGATATTTAAGGCAACAAGTAAAGTAAAAAAATTTCTCAAACACCTTGGATTTCATGAGGTTGTAAATTATTCGATGATATCAGGGCAAATGATAAAGCAATGGGGGGCAAAAGAAGAGGAGCATCTAAAATTAGCCAACACCATCTCTAAAGAGATTGAATACATGAGACTTTCACTTCTTCCCTCATTGTTTAAAAATATTTTAGATAACACTGGTAAGAAAGAGGAGTTAAGGTTTTTTGAACTGGCTAAAGTTTATTTAAAGGACAGACCCTGTAAAGAGAGCTATAGATTAGGCTTTTGTTCAAATACTGACTATTTTGATTTAAAAGGAGCGGTGGATAGTTTAATTGATGAGTTAAATATTGACTCAGTTGATTGGAGAAAAGGCATAAACAATAAATTTTATTCTTTATTTTTTAACCAAAACTTTTCTGCCACTGGTTTTCTGGCAGGCAAAGAAGCAATTTATCTTGGTCAGTCCCGATTAGATAATAAAGTATTTCTTGCCGAAATTGATTTTGAGGCTTTAGTTGATAATTCACGTCTATTAAAAAAATATCAACCCATTAATCCTTATGCAGTGATTAGACTTGATTTAACAATAAAATTGGATGAAAAAATACCGTTTGCTGAACTTAAGAAAAAATGTTTACAAGCATCAAAATTAATTCAAAAGATTGAGCTTTTAGATCAGTTTGAAGACAAAATCACCGTTCGATTTTACTTTAATCATCCCCAAAAAAATTTGACTGAGGAGGAGGCGAAGAAGGAATTTGAAAGAATTAGAGTAATTATTGATAAAGTTTAATTTAATTTTATCAGTAAAAGTTCTTGACTAGTGACTTTTTTAAGATTATAATCTTCTTGTAAATAATTTGTAGCTGTTAAAATGGGTATAATTGATCTAAAAGTAAAAAATATTATTGAAAATAATGCTCCTTCTGGAAATGGAGAGGAAACAGTATATGAAGTGTTAAAGTTAATGATAAAAAATAAGAAAAGTTGCTTTATTGTCCTTTCAGATAAAAATAGAATTGAAGGATTCCTAACTCTTTATGATATTTTGGACAAAATCATTCCTTACTTTATAAAAATAGACAATTTACTAAATTTTATATCAACTAATACATTTTTAAGCAAAGAAAAGATTCAAAAAGTTTCTTCATTAAAAGTAAAAGAAATCATGACAAAAAAGGTTTATTGTTTAAATGAAGAAGATGATATAGTAAAAGCCATTGTTTTAATGTACGTTAAGAATTTTGACTACATTCCAGTTATTGACAAGAATAACAATTACCAAGGTTTAATAACTAAAAGTAAGGTTGAAAAAACATTGATAGAACTGATTCAAAGTTTTTAATAGGGATTTTTTTAAAAGGGATTTATGGTTAATAACATTTTGCCTCTAGCTTTTTTTTTAATTCTTCTGATTCTTATTATCACTGAAAAAGTTAATCGATCGATAATGGCTTCTTTTTTAGCTATTCTTCTTGTTTTTTTTGGAACAATTAATTTTGAGGAGGCAGTAAAAACAATTGATTTTAACACCATAGGGCTTTTAGTGGGAATGATGATAAGCGTTTCAATAGCGGCAAAAACTGGTATTTTTCAGTTTTTGGCGATTAAGATGTTAAAAATATCAGGAGGTCGACCTATTAGATTAATAATTTATCTTTGTATCTTAACTGCTTTTTTATCAGCTTTTCTTGATAATGTTACCACAGTATTGTTGATTACACCTATAACTATCTATATTACTAAATTATTAAAAATCTCTGCTTTTCCATTTATCATCTCAATAATATTTTTTTCAAATATCGGAGGAACCGCAACTTTAATTGGTGATCCACCAAATATTATTATTGGTTCTGAGGCTCGATTAAGTTTTAATCAGTTTTTAATCTACAACGGTCCAATTGTTTTAATAAATATTTTTTTAAGTTTGCTAGTTATTTTTTTAATGTTTAAAAAGAAATTAAGACATAAGATTATTGAAAAGAACATCATTAAGGAAATTAAAGAGGAAAGTCTAATTCGAGACAGGGTTTTGTTAGTTAAAGTTTTATTTGTTCTTTTTTTTGTTTTATTAGGTTTTTTAACACATAACATCACCCATATTGAAAATTCAATTATTGCTTTAAGTGGCGCATTTTTAATACTTTTGTTGACAACAAAAGAACCTGATCATACATACAAAGAAATTGAGTGGGCGACTATTTTTTTCTTTATTGCGTTATTTGTGATAGTTGGAGCTATTGAAAAGACAGGATTTTTAAAATTAATTTCAGAGAAGTTAGTTGATTTAACTCAAGGTAATTTAGAATTAACCACTATGGCAATTTTGTTTTTTGTAGGTATTTTGTCAGGATTCATAGACAATATTCCCATTACTGTAGTTTTTGTTGAAATAATTAAAAAGATGAGTTTAACCCTAGGTGATGTTTCACCATTGTGGTGGGCGTTATCTTTAGGGGCTTGTTTTGGTGGAAACATGACTCTAATTGGCGCCTCAGCAAATATTGTTGCCGCTGATATATACAATAAAAATGATGATAATGATGAAAAGATAAATTATTCTAATTTTTTAAAATATGGTTTTTTAATAAATTTATTATCTCTTTTGACAAGCGCTATTTATTTAAAATTTATTTTTTTTAAAACTTTTTAACTTTCATTCTTTTTTATAATTTCACATGATTAATTGATTTATTTACAATGCATCAGAGGTTTTACTTATTAATCTTTCAAAATAAGAATTTAAAATTTTTATACAAAATTTTATAATTTCTTTTTATTAATTGAAAATAAATCAAATAGAACTTTAATTAAATATAAACTCCATTGCTAATATTTGTAAAATCTTTTTGTATTAGAAAATTTTTAACTGATTTTTTCAAGATAGGCTATAATAAGAATATTGATTTTTTTGGTAATCGGAGAGTGGCGCAGATGGCTAGCGCACCGGGCTGGGGGTCCGGCGGTCGCGGGTTCAAGTCCCGCCTCTCCGACTAAAATTTAAAAACGAGCAGTCATTTATTTTTTAATATGACTAAATTAAAATCTTACTTTACTTCATCTAATTTAGAAAATAAAAATTTGCAGAAAATTGATAAAAATATTATTGACTTTTTAAAAAAGAGAACAGAAGTTTTAAATAATTTTTTTTTAAAAGAAAAAAATTTAACAGTCGAGAAAATTTTTGAAGTAAAAAAAAGGTTAATTGAGGAGGCAGATTTTATTGTTGCTGAGGTAACCAATCCATCAACTGCTGTTGGTGGAGAGATAGTTTATGCCTTAGTTAAGGAAAAACCGGTTTTAGCTTTGTTTTATAAAGAGTCAGAAGACAAGCTTTCGCCAATGATTACAGGTAATCCTTCGGAAAATTTATACCTTGATCATTATGATGAAGATAATTTGGCAATTAAGTTAAAAAAGTTTCTAAAACATATTGAGACTTTAAAAAAAAGAAAAGGAAAATTGATCGTCATTGATGGTGGTGATGGTTCGGGAAAAACCACCCAAGCTCAACTTTTAATAGAATATTTAAAAAACAAAGGTTACCCGGTAAAGTATTATGATTTCCCCCGTTATTATTCATCTTTTCACGGTCGTTTAGTAGGTCGATTTTTATCAGGGGAATTTGGTAATTTAGATAGTGTTTCTCCCTATCTTGCCTCGTTAGCTTATGCTTTGGATCGTGCCTCAGTTAAAGAGGAAATGGAGGATTGGTTGGCAAAAGGTGGGATAATTGTTTGTAATCGCTATGTTACCTCTAATATGGCTCATCAATCAGCGCGGCTGCCTCAAGAAAAAAGAGAAGAATTTATTAAATGGATTGATGAGCTAGAATATCGTCAACACAAAATGCCCCGACCGGATTTAGTGATATATCTATATGTCCCATGGCAAATTAGCATGCATTTAACCGCCAAAAAATCAAACAACCGCGGTTATGTTAAGGGTTTTGATATTGCTGAAAAAGACATTAACCATCGACAAGAGGCAGAAAAAATGTATCTTTATTTGGCAAAAAAGCAAAAAAAATGGGTGAAAATTGATTGTACTGTTGAAGGCAAAATTTTACCCGTTAAGAAGATTTTTGAACAACTGGTTGAAACAGCAAAAGCTAAAGTTTTGTAGATTTAGCTAATAAATTGGGAAGCTATTAAAAATTGATTCGACAGACTTATATGTTTTAAAATTTATTGACAATAATTCTTGAACTCTCTAGTAGATTAGAAATTATTCTAAAAAAAATTAGGAGGGAAATTCTTTTGTTTATTGTTAAGTTAAATTGTTAAAATTAATTTTTTGTATTAATTCAAATCACTGTATAAAAAAAGTTTGCTTAAAACATTTTTTTCGGTAAAATTAAAGGATGAGAATTGAGGAAAAAATACTAACCAACGGTCTTCGAATAATTTTGATTGACACCAAGGCTTTTCCCACCCTAACTACTCTTCTTTTGGTTGGAGCCGGAAGCCGTTATGAAAACAAAGAAAATAATGGCGTTGCCCATTTTTTTGAGCACATGGCGTTTAAAGGAAGCAAAAAGTATCCAGATACGTACGTTATTTCTTCAACGATTGAGGGAATTGGTGGTGTATTTAATGCTTTTACTTCAAAAGATCACACCGGCTATTGGATAAAATCAACAAATGAGCATTTTGAAACGGTAATTGATGTTTTAGCTGATATGATAAAAAATCCTTTATTAAAAGAAGAGGAGATTGAAAGAGAAAAGGGAGTGATTGTTGAGGAAATAAATTTGTATGAGGACACTCCTTATCGGCGGGTTAGTGAATATTTTGAAAGACTTTTATATGGGGATAATCCCTTGGGCTTTGATATTGCCGGGACAAAAAAAACAGTCACTTCATTTACTAGAGAAACATTTTTGGATTATATTAAAAGCCTTTATCATCCAAAAAATGCATTATTAGTGATTGCTGGGGGATTAAATAAAATTCAAAATTCAAAATTCAAATCTCAAAATAACAAAGAAAAATTCAAAATTTATTTAAAAATAATTGAAGAAAAATTTTCTGGTTGGAAAAATGGAGAGGCGACTAGTTTTATTCCTGTTGTTGAAAATCAAAAAGCACCACAGATTTTTGTCAAAACAAAAAAAACTGAGCAGGCACATTTTTGCTTGGGGTTTAGGACGTTTTCTTTTTACGATAAAAGAAAATACGCTCTCTCGGTTTTGGCAGCAATTTTGGGAGGAGGAATGTCATCACGACTTTTTATTGAGGTAAGAGAGCGACGTGGTCTTTGTTATTATATTTCAACTAATCGTGAATTTTATCATGATTGTGGCAGTATAGTGACCCAGGCGGGGGTAACTAATGATTTGGAAAAGATAAAAGAAGCAGTATCGGTTATCTTAAATGAACATCAAAAGATTGCAAAAGGACTAATAAAAAAAGAAGAAGTAAGAAAGGCAAAAGAGCTTTTAAAGGGTCGATTACTTTTGTCGCTTGAGGACTCGCAAAATGTTGCTTCTTTTTTTGGGACGAAAAAATTATTAGAAGAAAAAATCGAAACACCAGAGGAGACAGTTAAAGCGATTGAGAAAGTGGATGAAGAAGAAATTGTTACTTTAGCCAAAGAAATTTTTGTCTCCTCCCGCTTAAATTTTGCCTTAATTGGGCCGTTTGAGAAGGAGAAGGTTAGTAATTTTTTAAGTTTTTGAAGATATTTAAATATGGATGATTTTGAAAAAGAAAGTAAGTCACTTTCAAGTGAGTTGGGATGTAGAAGAATTTCAGTAATTGGCACGAGAGAGTTTTTTTAGATTTTTTTAATGGCAACCAAGATTTAATTTCTAATTTTTTAGAAAGATTAAAAGTAAACCCTTTTGAAAATTCAGTAGATAATTACTTAAAAAGTTCAGATCCCAAGAAAGTGGCAAAAGCTAAAAAAAGACAAACGGTGGTAAAAGTGCCGGACGGGATTTTTACTTCTTAATTTCCATCTTTGGCAGTAAAAGCAATGGGTCCTTTTTTAAATACTTCTGTTGAACCTGAAAATTTAAATCACCAATTTAGAACAATGAGAAATTTATATGAAGAGTGGCAAAAATTACCTGAAAAGATAAAGAAAGTGATAAGACCGGTTGAGGTTTATGGAGTAATTATTGATAATAAAGGTAATCAATTTCTTTTTATGGAGCTGGTAGAAGGAGCAAAAAAAAGGATGTTGAGTGTTTATGAAGGTAAAGGGACAGATGACAATAAATATAGAGGTTTTGATGTTAATCATCATCAAGGATTATTTAAATTAATAGAAGAAGAATTAAAAAACCATGGAAAAACTCCTTTAACAGGAATAAGAATTGACTCTCAAGGGAAAAAAAGAACAATTTATAGTTTAGTAAATTTAGAGGAAGTTTTTAAGAATTTAGGTGTTGAATTAAGACAACTTGAAGGAAAAGATATTTTGTGGTTTGATGATATGGAAGGAGTAAGACAATATAGGATAATTGATATTGGAAGCTTCAATATTAAAATTAACAAAATTATTTTAAGCTTTTTTTAATATTTAGATTATATCTTAAATATAATGTTAAGAAAAACTAATTTTTATTTTGAGGTGAATTTAAGTAATTTCCAAGAAAAATTTGCCAGAATTTAGTTTTTTTAAATCCATGACTAAAATTTTCTCTGTATGTATTTCTCATCAATTCGTTTTCATACATTTCAGCTATTATTTTTTTTGTTTTATCTGAAAGATGGTTAAACACCTTTTGAGCCTGATCATTAGGTATTTGAGTGATTACCCAAAAAAACACATCATATCCATCTGGTGTTGGATTTAAATCAAAAGCATTTTTCATTTTGGCAAAGGCTAAATTAAAATTTTCATAATACTCTTTATCAGATGAAGCAAATTCTCTTTCTGAGTACAAAATAGCTAAGTTAATGTGATAATATGGGTCATTAGGATTAATTTCTATTGCTTTTTGATAATGGAAAAAGGCTTGGCGTAAACTTTCTGGGTAAGATATTCCTAAGGCCTTAGCAAATTCACTTTCTGTGTGCAAAGCAGCTAAGCCGATGTGATGACTTGGATCATTAGGATTAAGCTTTAAAGCATTATTAGAGCAAGAATAAACTTTTTTAAGAAGCGTATGTTTTTTTTGAGGATTTTTTTCTTTTTTAGATAAGTCCCAATATAATGCCCCTATACTACTC